>NZ_JBFTRT010000216.1:0-7792 GCF_056399685.1 Pedobacter sp. 01N416 | reverse complement strand
GTTTATGGCCAATAGGATCATTATCTCTCGAAGATTGGGTGCTCAGAATCCAAATTCAGGGGGTGTAAACGGCGGTTATGCCGATGGTTACAGTAAAGAAAGCCAGGATGTAATTATCTCTGCTTTTATGGCCGCTTATTCAGGCAAAGATGCCGGGAAAACGAAAATGAATGCCTTTCCTAAAATTCCACTTCCRAACTGGAGTTTAACCTATAGCGGATTAACACGTATTCCTTTTATCGCCGACAAGTTTTCATCTGTCGATATCAGACATGGCTATCGCTCTGCCTATAATATTAATGGCTTTAACTCATTATTGCGTTATCAGGAAACCAATGGTGCGGTTAGCAGTAGAGATGTAAATAATAATTTTTTACCGGAATACCAGTTTGCTCAGGTAACCATTTCTGAATATTTTTCTCCGTTGGTTGGTGTTGATACCAGGTTTAAAAATAACCTGACCGCTTCTTTCGAATTAAACCGTTCACGTTTATTGGGATTAAGTTTATCAAACAGTCAATTGGCACAGCTATCAGAAAACAATATGGTTTTAGGATTGGGCTACCGTACCAATAAATTCCGTTTCCCATTTGGATGGTTTAAAAGCCTGAAAATGGATAACAACATGGATTTCAAATTGGATGTAGCTATCCGCGATAATAAAACCGTTATTTACAGGGCTGATGTTACCGAAGCGGAAGTTTCTTCAGGAGCAAAAAACATTACCTTAAGACCAAGTGTAGATTATGTGTTGAATCAGAAATTTAATATCAAATTGTTTTACGATTCGAATATTACAAAGCCTTATACTTCACAAACCTTTAATACTTCATTCAGTAATTTCGGATTTAGTTTAAGGTTTACACTGAATTAATAGCTTAGGATCAAAAGCTATTGATTATTGGAAGCCTCTGGTTCATTACGTTACATTTTATCCAGTGCTTACCATTTAGCTTTATGCCTCTAGCCTACGAATAATCTGCCGGATAGATTGCGTGATAGATGACCTTGCTACGTTTCAAAACGATTTGCGACGCGAAGAACATTAAACACGAAAGTCTTTACACTTAGACGTAAAATGTCGAATGAATAATAGTCATCACAATAAAGGTATACAAAGAAAGTTGATGGATAGGTTCCGTGAGAAAAACATCCATGAAACTTCTATTAAAGATTACATGGAAAGTTTTTCTCGCATGATAAACCATTTCAAATTTGTTTTTTTTAAGCTTCCGTATGGACTTAAATTACATCGCGTCAGGGTCCATAAAAGTCCGGAGGACATCAAAAATCTATCTGATTTATGGTGTCCAGAACCCACCAGGTCTATCGGAAGGTTGAATGACCTTAATGATACGATCCTATATACCTCCCATGGGGCCGATACGTCAATCCGAGAACTAAATCCAGTTGATGGGATGTATTGCACATGTTTAGAGCTGGAAATACTCCATCCGGTAAATTTTGTTCATATCGGCATTCTTGAATTTATATCAAATGAGAATGCTTTCTTTAATAGTAAAAAGCACGCCGACTATAATAATAAGGCTATCAAAATAGCCTACAACAATAATAAAAAACTCATAGAGATAGATCGCGAACTGAAAAGATTTATTACCGAAGAATTCGTTAAGGATGTGGATCCTGGGAATATTGATGAATACAAAATTTCAATAGCTATAGCTAAACAATTTTTTCTTTCAAAGGATATTGGTGCTATCGCTTATCCAAGTATTAAGTCAGATAAATTGAATATCAATGTTGCTATCAAATCAGATATTGCTAAGACTCATTTAATTGCCACTAGGATTGATATGTTTCAAATTAAAGACTCAGTGCACCAAGGGAAACCGAGACAAGCTTTGTATCCAATAAAAGGTTGTTACCAAGGCATCAACTTTATTCGTCCATTAGAATTTTCTGATTCTAAAGACGTTGAAGGGTGGGCGACAAAAGATATTTAACAACCAATGAAAAGGTAAAACTCTATATTATTGAATTTTTAACAATCACAATGTCCTTGATTACAACAAGAGCAAAGACATCGCAGTGAATGTGCCTATGCTACATGAATTAGATATCCAGTTACAGTAAACAGTGGTTTCTTATTTGAATGCTCATTTGATTACGAATATGTGCTTTTTTCCTAGGTACTACTTATCGTGAAATTAACTAAAATTTACCCTTTGCTAATGCTTAAACTAAATTGTATTTTTGGCCGGTAAACGCTGGGAAACGTTTTATCCATACAAGCTTAATAAACAAGAAAATTAATATAACTTATATCAATAAATACAAACCATGAATTTTCCATCAGAATTAAAATACACTAAAGACCACGAGTGGGTTAAAGTTGAAGGTAACGAAGCTATTATCGGTGTTACTGATTTCGCTCAGCGCGAATTAGGTGATATTGTTTATGTTGACATCAATACTGTAGGCAGCGAAGTAGCAAAAGAAGAAGTTTTTGGTACTGTAGAAGCCGTTAAAACAGTGTCTGATTTATATATGCCGGTTACGGGTACGGTATTAGAAGTTAATGCTGAGCTAAACGATAATCCGGAATTGGTAAACGCTGATCCTTACGGAAAAGGTTGGATGGTAAAAGTATCTTTGGCTGATTTAGCTGAAGTAGAAGATTTATTAACTGCAGAAGCTTACCAGGAACTGGTAGGAGCATAATTATTATATTTTGTACAAAGCACTGAAACAGCAAAAATGGGCCGTTCTATGGACCATAGTAGTTTTAGTGCTTTGTAATATTGAAATTTCCGATTCTGTGGGTGGAAGCGGTTTTTTCTTTAAAGGCTTTGATAAAATGACCCATATGGGTTTTTTCTTTGTCTTATCGGTATTACTCTTCTACGGGAAAATAAGATATCAGCATACCTTCGCTTTCAGAACATTGACCATTTTTAAAATATTGCTCATCAATGCGGCAATTGGAGGCGGAATTGAACTGTTACAATGGAAAGTTTTTACCTACCGATCTGCAGAATGGTGGGATTTTGGCTGCGACATGTTAGGGGCATCCATGGCAGTTTTTAGTTATGTATTGCTTCATAAATTAAATTTCAATGAAACCATGACGAATACACCGCTTACCAAAAACAATTAATGTATCCGGAATCGCTTCATTGCAATTGAAAATAAAATAAAAACAATGAAAACGAAAGTTAGTATCATCTGTGTAATTGTGGCCATATGTTTAAGTGGATGCAGTATTTTTAAAAAGAACTGTAACTGCCCAAAAGTGTACTACAAAACTTATCCTTCACCACAAAAATAATCCCACTTCCGATCGATCTTCCTTTTAGATCTGATCGCCTACTAAAAGCTGTATTTAAAATGTTACCAAGCTTTTAACACACCTTAACAAACCTTTGCGCCTTTCCCTAGTCTGATAGCTTAGTTTTGTATTATAATATCTAATTTTTTGATGAAAAAAAACGTTCAGCGGGCAATATTCATTGTGCTCCTATTTTGTGGATATATTGCCCAGGCTCAAAATACTGGTTCAATAAGCGGTAAAGTAATTAACGCGAAAGATAAAAAGCCAGTCGACTTTGCTACAATAGCAGTTAAGAGCTTAAAAGATTCGAGTGTTGTTGCTTCAGGGCAAACCAATCCGGATGGATCTTTTAGTTTTAAGGGCATTGCGCCAGGTAAATATAGAATCTACTCCGCCTTTTTAGGTTTAAAAACAGCTACTAAAGATATAGAAGTGGCTAAAGCAGCAGTAAATGCGGGCGAAATTGCCATGAGCGACGATGGCGTTGATTTAAAAGATGTTAACGTTACCGCAACCATTCCAATTGTAGTAAAGAAAGACACCATTGAATTTGATGCCAAATCTATCAAGGTACGTGAAAATGCAGTTGTAGAAGATTTATTAAAGAAAGTACCAGGCGTAGAGGTGGCAAAAGATGGAAGTATTAAAGCCCAGGGCGAAACCATTACCAAAGTAAAGGTGGATGGAAAAGAATTTTTTGGAAACGACCCCTTATTGGCTACAAAGAATCTTCCTGCCGATATGGTTGATAAAATTCAGGTAATTGACGAGCTTTCCGAGCAGGCCCAGTTTACTGGTATTGATGATGGAACAAGAAATAAAATCCTGAACATTACAACCAAAAGCGGCATGAAACATGGTTATTTTGGAAACAGTACGGTAGGCTACGGTTCCAATGACCGATATGATGCRAGTTTGAACGTCAACAAGTTTGATGAAGACAGGCAGATTAGTTTTATTGGCCAGTTTAACAACGTGAACAAACAAAACTTTGGTCAGGGCGGTGGTGTAGGCAACGGATTTGGAGGCGGTGGTGGTCGTGGAGGCGGCGGTTTTGGCGGCGGTGGAGGCGGAAGTAGCGCTGGTGGAAATGGTGGTATCACCAATACAAATGCAGCGGGTTTAAACTTTGCAGATACCTATAAAGATGGGACCCAGTTTCAGGCCAGTTACTTCTTTAACAAAGCAACATCCGAACTGTTGCAGAATTCGCACACACAAAATCTTTTAGGTACAGGAACAACCGATATTAATCAAAAATTAGATAATACTACAGATCGGATCAACCATCGTTTCAATTTTATGGTTGATACTAAAATAGACCCTTCGTTATCGATCAAGATTCAACCCAATGTAACCTATACCGAAACTGATGGGAACAGCGTTACAGACTATACCCGAAATTTTATAACTTCATTAACAGAAGGTTTACAACGGAACACGACAACTGCAGCTACGCCTGCGTTTAGCAATAATTTATTAGTAAGAAAAAGTTTTAAACGTAGAGGTCGTACCCTTTCGTTAAACGTTAGTACCAGTATTAATGATAATAATGGTACGAATCTTAACTATAGAGATGAAACGATTACCACTGGTACTTCAAAGAGAGATTCATTAACCAACCAGTTGAATAATACAAGCAGTCATTCGATTAATAATACGACACGATTAGTTTATACTGAGCCCTTAAATAAAACCTTAAGTGTAGAATTTAATTACCAGAATGGGTATTCAAATAGCGATTCGCAAAGAGATGTTCTTAATTACAATCCTTTAACTTTGCAATATGACCTTGTAGACAATACTTTCTCGAATATTTATAATAACCGTACCCTTACCAATGCGGCAGGCGTTAGTTTAACAACAACAGAGAAAAAGTACAACTGGAATATTGGAGTAGCTGCACAGCAAACCAACAGGGTGAACACGAATTTAACTACTGGCTTAAAGCGTACGCAGAATTTTATTAATATTACCCCTTCAGCGCAGTTCAGGTATAACTTTAGCAACCGTAAACGCTTGTTTATTAATTATCGTGGTTCTACCACTCAACCAAGCATTGATCAGATTCAGCCAATTCCTGATAATACAAATTCGCAAACTATTTATGTAGGTAACCCAGCTTTAAAACCTTCTTTTAATAACCAGTTAAGGATTAATTTCAATAACTTTAATATTGAAAACGGTAGATTTTTCTTTGCAGGACTAAATTTGACACAAACTTTCAACAGTATCGGTAATAGTGTTGCACAGCTGCCTAGTGGTATTCAACAGGTGAGTTATGTTAATGTTGATGGTGTTTATGCAGGTAATGCTAATGCAACATGGTCTTTACCTTTAATGGCAGAGCGTAAATTAACCTTAAATATATCAGGTAATGGGGCTTATAACAGGAATGTAAATTACATTGTTCCACAGGGCGGTACCACATCAGTTAAAAACATTACCAATACGTATACCATTTCCAACGGTTATAAACTGGTTACCAACGTTGATAAATTTGATTTAACGGGGGGGATCACCGGTAGCTATACCAATTCATCCTTTTCAGCCCAACAATCTGCCAATACACAGTTTTATACCATTAATCCAAGCTTCGATGTAAGTTATGTATTGCCAGCCAATATCAGGTTAGCCATAGATATTGATTATTTCAGAAATTTTGGTGGTGGCGATCTGTATAACCAGGAATATACTATTCTTAATCCATACATCAGCCGTCAGTTCTTTAAAAACAGAGGTACATTTAAATTCTCTGTTAATGATGCACTTAACCAGAATACAGGAGTAAGCAGAACAGCTACAGGCACATCAATTCAGGATGTTAACTTTAATGTGTTAAAACGCTATTATATGTTGTCATTCACTTATTCGTTAACCCGTATTGGTGGCAGAACAATGAGTGGAGATATGCAGATGCCAGGTCAACGCGGTGGCGGTGGCGGTCAGCGCATAAGAATGTAAAGTATAATGCTTTAAATAATGAGAGTCCTGATGAAAATCGGGACTTTTCTTTTTATGCCCATTTCGTTTCCATATTAAATGTGTGATTGACATTTATGTATTTCAAATGTTACCAAAGTAAAATAAACCTTTGTAAAAGTCGCTAGTCTCTATGCTATAAACCAAACTAACCGAATGAAACAAATTTTTACGCTCCTACTTATTTTATCATCTTTTTATGTTTACGCTCAGAAAACGGGTTCAGTTAGCGGACGGGTTATTCAATCAAAAGATAAAAAACCGATCGATTATGCTTCTTTGGCTGTTAGAAACCTAACAGATTCGAGCATGGTTGGTGCTGTAAGTACCACCGAGGATGGGAAATTTGTTTTCAAAAACTTAAATCCGGGTACTTACAGACTTTATGCTGCATTTTTAGGCTTAAAGAATATCACAAAAGATTTTACAATCGCGGCAGATAAAACAGATGTGGCCTTGGGCGATATTGTTTTAGAAGGTGGTGCGATAGACCTTCAAACGGTTGATATTAAAGCAGAAATTCCGCCAATTGTAGTAAAAAAGGATACGCTCGAGTTTAATGCAAGCTCGTTTAAAGTGGTAGAGAATGCTGTAGTTGAGGATCTGTTAAAGAAATTGCCAGGAGTAGAGGTAGATAAGGCCGGAACAGTAAAAGCCCAGGGCGAAACCATTACAAAAGTTAAGGTAGACGGTAAAGAGTTTTTTGGGAACGATCCTTTATTGGCCACTAAAAATCTTCCGGCCGATATGATCGATAAAATTCAGATTATTGATGAACTGTCAGATCAGGCACAGTTTACCGGAATCGATGATGGTTCGAGAACCAAGATCATTAATATCACCACCAGAAAGGATAAGAAAAACGGTTATTTCGGAAACAGTTCTGGAGGTTATGGTTCTAACGACCGTTACGATGTAAATGCGAACATTAACCATTTTAATCAGGACAAACGCTTAAGCGTAATTGCACAGTTCAACAATGTAAACAAACAAAACTTTGGCGGTGGCTTGGGTGGAGGGAATGGCGGCAGTAATGGTGGCCGGGGCGGAATTACCGATACCAAAGCTGGCGGGTTTAATTTTTCGGATGAATATGCCGATCAAACCGAAATTAGCCTGAGTTATTTCGTTAATAAATCTGATAACCTTATTCTGTCGAACAGTGTAAGGCAAAATTTATTGGGTGATGAAACTACGGTTTTTAAGAACAATCAGGTCAATAATTCCGATCGTTTAAACCACCGCTTAAACTTTATGGTCGATACCAAGATTGATTCGCTAACCTCGCTTCGGATACAGCCAAATTTAAGTTATACCGATAACGAGAGCTTAAACAACAGCACCTATACCCGCGATTTTAATAAGTATATGATTACCGGGTCACAATTGTTAAGAAATCATAATACTGCACCATCCATTAGTAACAACATTTTATTGCGTAAAAAATTTATGCGTAGGGGGAGAACACTTTCATTAAACTTCAGTACCAATATCAACAATAACGATGCTGATAATTAC
>NZ_JBFTRT010000215.1:0-9976 GCF_056399685.1 Pedobacter sp. 01N416 | reverse complement strand
CTCTAAGTTCGATGCCTTACTGCTGATGTTTCTTAGTGTATTCTGTAAACTATCACGACTGTTTTTTAGAAAGATATTGTCTTTCTGCAGCTGAATAATCTGATCATTGTAGTTCTTAACAAATGTCTTCAGCTCGTTTATTTGTACATTGGCTTTGTCGAGTTCGCTTTGGGTAATCTGGTTTTTTTCTAAAGCCGCTTTAAGTTCTTCAATTTTTACCCGGGCAAGTTTCTGCTCTTCAACAAGTTTCTCGTTTAAATCCAGGTTCAATGCATTAACCTTATCCAGCTCAACCTCAATCTTTTCTACCTCGAGCCGCAGTTTATCCTTCTCTGTGCTAACTGTAACAAATCTTTCACTTTGCTGTCGATCTTTAAAAAACAAGTAAGCATTTGTGCCAATTAAAGCTGCAATAACGATGACCAGGAAGTAAATTTTGTTTCTATCACCCTTATTAATCTTTTGTGGTTCCATTTTTAATAACGCTGTATCTTCTGTAAATTAATATACTTTTGTTCTCCATAGGTAAATGGGTGTACACAATTAATTTTAGCAGGGCGCAAATTAAATTTTTTAAAAACTTATAAGAGTTTTTAAAAAAAATCGTTTACTTGCTAATGTTCATTTGTATTCAAATCAACACAAACACACAACCTGAATAAAAAAATAAGACAGAAATAATGCTTAAAAACTTCCTATACGCACTTTTATCTTTAACTGTAGTACCTTATATATTAAATGCACAACCTTTATCAAAAATTGCACCAAAAAGGGAGTTTAGGGGTGTTTGGGTGGCTACTGTTACCAATATAGACTGGCCATCGAAGCCAGGTTTAAGCATCGATCAACAAAAGCAGGAGCTGATCGGTATTTTAGAAAGACATAAAAGTCAAGGGATGAATGCAATTATTTTGCAGGTTAGACCAGCAGCCGATGCGTTTTACGCAAAATCCAGAGAGCCCTGGAGCCAATGGTTAATGGGTAAACAAGGTTTAGCACCTGCACCTGGTTACGACCCTTTGGCCTTTGCCATTAAAGAAGCCCATTTCAGGGGAATGGAACTTCATGCCTGGTTTAATCCTTATAGGGCAAGTATGAGCAGTACCGCTGTTTTAAGCGAAAACCATGCTTATCGTAAACACCCTGATTGGTTTTTTACCTATGGTGGCAAAAAGCAGTTTGACCCGGGTATTCCAGATGTAAGGGAATATATTGTTCAGGTAATTTTAGATGTAGTAAAAGGATACGATATTGATGGAATTCACTTCGACGATTATTTTTACCCTTATAAAGTAGAGGGGCAAACGATTAACGATGGTAATACTTTTTACAAATACCCGAATAATTTTTCAGATATAAAAGACTGGAGGCGCAACAACGTCGATCTGCTCATCAAGCAGCTGGATGATAGTATTCACCACTATAAAAAATGGGTAAAATTTGGTATTAGTCCTTTTGGTATCTGGAAAAATAAAAATGAAGATCCCGAAGGTTCTGCTACCAGTGGCCTATCCAATTATGCAGAACTTTTTGCCGATAGCCGTAAATGGGTTAGAGAAGGCTGGGTAGATTACATCAACCCTCAAATTTATTTTACGTTTACCAGAAGAGTTGCTCCCTATGGTATTTTGGTCGACTGGTGGAGCAATAATACCTTTGGTAGGCATGTTTATATCGGACAGGGTGCTTATCTGGTAAATTCGAGGGCAGAAGCAGCATGGAAAAACTTAAGTGAAATACCAAATCAGATTAGATACATAAGAAATAACAACCGAATTCAAGGGAGCGTGTTTTTTAGTTCTAAATCATTAAGTACAGTTGCTAAAGCTGTGGGCGACTCCTTAAAGAATGATTTTTATAAGTACCCTGCTTTGCCACCGCAAATGCCATGGCTGGATGAAGTGCCGCCAAACGAGCCCCAGGCATTAACAGCTGATGCACTAAAAGATGGTGTGCATTTAAAATGGCAACTTCCCTTAAAGGCAAAAGATGGAGAAACGGCCTCAGGATTTGTAATTTACCGCTTTAGTGAAGGAGAAAAAATTTCGGTACTCGATCCTAAGAACATTGTTAAAATAAGCTTTGAAGATTATCTTTCATATATTGATACCAGTGTAGAAAGTGGAAAGCGGTATAGCTACCTTGTAACTGCGCTAGACCGACTAAAAAATGAAAGTGAACCGAGTGGTCCTGTTGGTATCGAAGTTCCTTTAGCGAAAGAATAATAAGCGCTATTTATCTTTCTTATTGGTTGATTCTCTTTCTACAACAGCAGGATCGAGCACGATATGCTCCATGTTGGCGTATGGGCTCTCCTGATTAATCATTTTCAGAAACATTTTAGCACATTCTTTGCCCATTTGTGACGCATGCTGATCAATTGTTGATAGGTTAGGTGTAATGTAAGCGGAGAAAGCTTCATTGGCGAAACCAATTACACCAACTTCAGGGGGTGTTTCATCAATCTCTTTAAGCTTTTTAATTACACCTAAGGCGGTAAAATCGTCACCCGCAATAATAGCATCAGGCTTGTTTCTGCTGCGCATTAACCTGCCAGCGCCAAACCGACCGTCTTTAATGGATAAACCGCCAAAAATAATATGTTCTTCCATTAGCGGAAGGTTATGGTCTGCTAAGGCTGCTTTGTATCCTTMTAAGCGATCGTTAAATATTTTAATCTGATGAACGGTGGTTACAAATGCAATTTTTTTATAACCCTGATCGATTAAATGTTTCGTAGCGATATAACCTGCCTTAAAATCATCAAGTGTAATGGTAGGGACTTTTAGCTCCAGATCTACCYGGTCGAATAAAATAAGTGGTTTATTTTGCTTAATAATTTCGGCAAAGTGCGAAACATCTTTTGTTTCTAAAGACATGGAGGCCATAATACCATCTACCTGTGCCTCTAGTAAGGTTCTTACGCCGTTTATTTCGTTCTCTACAGATTCGTTAGATTGGTAAATAATAACACGGTAGCCGCTGTCTTTGAGTCCGTCTTCTATACAATGGATGATAGATGCGAAGAAGTGTGCCTGTACACTTGGTACAATTACACCAATAATATGGGTTTTGCCAGATTTTAATGCAGAGGCGAGTTTATTCGGGCTATAGTTTAATTTTTTAGCCATTTCAACAACAGCCTTTCTGGTGGCGTCACTTATTGCCGGAAAGCCACTAAGTGCCCTTGAAACTGTTGATACAGTAATATCAAGCTCCTTGGCTATATCGTATATGGTGGTTTTCTTTTTCAATTGCAGAGGGGGACAATCAATTATAGCGTAAATTTACTAAACCTTAATAATAATGTTCTTTTTATACATAAAATATAATAACACATAAAAACCGAGTACATAGGTTATGGCCCAAACTAAGGAAGCATTTATGGGGCTAAAAAACGGAGTGTAACAAGTTTCATAAAAGCGCACCAATAATCCTGTTTTTGTACCATCAGGTTTGGTAATCTGGATCAGGTTTAATATCCGCGGCATTAGGCCTGCTAAGAAAAAGACTGTTATGGCATTTACACCATAAACAACAAAAGGAGTGGTGAATTTTTTGTAACCCTGAACATCGATGATCCAGTAACAAAGTGCCATTCCTATCGACGCCAATCCACCCGCATAAAGTACGTAAGAACTTGTCCAAAGGGCTTTGTTGATCGGAAACTGTAAATCCCAAAGTAAACCTAAAATAACAGCGGTTACACCTGTAGTAAATAACCAGGCCACCTTAGTTGCATTGTCGACATCTTTTCTGCGCATCCAAACGCCAACCAGAATGCCAAATAAGCAGGTTCCTACTGCTGGTAATGTGCTCAAAACCCCTTCCGGATCCCAGGTTTTGGATGAAGCCCAGGTATGTGCTTCGGTTAAAATTCCGCGGTCGATCCAGGCAGCTAAATTCGTTTCTTTTTCCAGGTTGGGATAGCCTACTCCCGGTACAGGAATAAATGTCATTAAGGCCCAATAAAGGGCAAGGATTACGATTAAGATTTTGAATATGGTTTTGTTCGATACTTTGATGAAAATGATACTGCTAATGATAAAAACAATGCCTATTCTTTGTAAAACGCCTAAAAGACGAACCGTTTGAAAAGCCTCCCAAATTGATCTGTCATCTATTATGGTACTGATAATTTTTCCGAAAATGGCCAAAAAGAAACCGAGTAAATAAAGTATAATGCCACGTTTAATGGCTTTTATGATTGTTTTTTGATGTGAAGGTGGATCTGTTTTGCTGCTGCTCATGGCAAATGCAATGGATACACCAACAATCCACAAGAAAAATGGGAAAATTAAATCGGTGGGGGTACATCCATTCCATTCCGCATGCTCTAAAGGCGCGTAAATATGCCCCCAGCTGCCCGGATTATTCACTAAGATCATTGCGGCTACGGTTAATCCCCTGAAAAAATCAAGAGATAACAATCGTTGTTTAGGTTCGGTCATGATTAGCTTGTTTGGGTTCAGCAAACTAATTTAGAGTATTGTTTTTAGAATGAGAAATAAATCGGTTTACTTCCCGAAGTCTTTCTGCACTCTTGTCCTTTTGAGACTTCGCAGGTTGGGCAAAAAAAATCCTGCTTTGAGTTAACAAGGCAGGATCAATATTTATTTTAACACTAGTTAATCCACAAATTTCCAGCGTACAAAAGCTTCCATTGCTTCATATTCTGCAAGTCCAAGTTCGTCGTAGGCTTTTGCAGTATCACGGTTACGGTCTTCGGCACGCTGCCAGAACTCTCTAGCATCGTCACCAGGGAAAACTGCTCTGTCTTTTTGGCTCTGGTGTTTGAAAATCGCATATTTTTTACGCTCAAGCTCTTGTGGAGAAATAGGAACAGCCATTTCGATTTCATATGTTTCAAATTCGTGCCATGCACCGCGGTACATCCACAACCAGCAATCTTGTGCCCAAGCTTCGGTTTTGCGTAAACGTTTTAATGCTTCTAAAATAATATTAAAACAAACAATATGCGTTCCATGCGGATCTTCAAAATCGCCTGCCGCGTACACCTGTTGAGGCTTAACTTTTTGCAATAGTGCTATTGTAAGCTCGATATCAGCATCCGTTACCGGGTTTTTCTGAACCTTACCGCTTTCGTAAAAAGGAAGCGCCTGAAAGTGGATATGGTCATCTTCAAGACCGCAATATCTTGCGCCGGCAATTGCCTCGCCTTTTCTGATCAATCCTTTAACCGTTTGGATCTCTGGCGTATCTATCTGGTTTGGTTGTTTCTGCTCAATAAAGGTTCTCATTTTATTGTAGAGATCCTTCAAATGTGTATTGTCCATACCCATTTTCTCTGTAAAATCTACATTGAACTCAACAAAACGAAGTGCATCATCATCCCAAACCGCGGTATTACCTGAGGTTTGGTAAGCTACGTGTACATCATGCCCTTGATCAACCAGACGAAGAAAAGTACCGCCCATCGAGATCACATCATCATCAGGGTGCGGTGAGAAAATAATTATTCTCTTTTTAGCAGGTTCAGCTCTTTCCGGACGCTGCGAATCATCAGCATTCGGTTTACCTCCTGGCCAACCTGTAATGGTGTGCTGTAATTTATTAAAGATGTGGATGTTGATATTGTATACTGGTCCTTTTTCAGTAGCCAGTTGCGCCATACCATTATTGTTGTAATCGTCTTCGGTTAACTTTAAGATCGGTTTTTTCAAGGTATTGGCCAGCCAGATCACCGCTTTACGGATCAGAGCATCTGTCCAAACACAGTCTTTAACCAACCATGGGGTGTCAAAACGGGTCAGTTCTGAAGCTGCAGGTGCATCAAGGATAAACTCCACATGGTCAGAAAGCTGTAGGTACGTTGCCGGAACATCGCCCGAAATTTCACCTTCAACAGCTTTTTTGATAATCGAAGCTTTTTTACGGCTCCAGGCCATCAATATAATTTCCCTTGCTTTGAAAATTGTACCTATACCCATGGTAATGGCCTTAGTAGGTACGAAGGTTTTTCCGCCGAAATCGCGTGCGGCATCGCGGCGGGTAAGGTCATCTAAAGTAACTAAACGTGTACCAGAATTTGGTGCAGATCCCGGCTCGTTAAATCCGATGTGACCTGTACGGCCGATACCTAAAATCTGGATATCAAGACCACCAAGATCACCTATTTTCTTTTCATACTCTAAGCAGAATGCAGGAATATCTTCCAGCGCAAGTGTGCCATCAGGGATGTGAACATTTTTCTTATCAATGTCGATATGATTGAAAAGGTTTTCGTTCATAAACGTAACATAACTTTGTGCCGCTGTTGGCGCCATTGGATAATATTCATCCAAGTTGAAAGTAATTACGTTTTTAAAACTCAAGCCCTCTTCTTTGTGCAGTCTAACCAATTCGGCATAAACTGCAATTGGGGTAACACCTGTTGCTAAGCCCAGTACTGCAGGTGTGTTGCTTGCTTGTTTAGATTTAATGAGCTCGGCAATGCGGTGTGCAACATTAATTGAAGCAATTTTTGGATTTTCGAACACGCTTACCGGTAATTTCTCGAAACGTGTCTCCTCCAGTAGATTTAATCTAGCCATTTTTTTTATATGGATTTTAATGTACGGAGCAGTAAATATAGAGAGTTATGCCCAATTTGTAACAAAGGTTATTTACTTTTATTGCAAGTATTTATATAAAATTCGATTAGAGGGGCAGACAAACGTTTGATCTTTTTAAGATAAAAAAGCAATATGAACACACAGATTGAAAAGTTGTATTCGAAAGCAGGGAAATCGGAACGTTTAATTATAGGATTGATGAGTGGAACATCAATGGATGGACTGGATATTGCGCTCTGTTTGGTAAAGGGAAGCGGTGCTGAGACGGATATCCGGATTTTAAAATTTAAAACAGGCGATTATACCGATGATTTTAGGGCCAAAATAAAAGCCATTTTCTCTAAAAAAGAAGTCGATTTACAATTGGTGTGCTTAATGAATGAGCATATTGCAAATACCCATGCCCAACTAATAAATGAAGCCCTGGAAGAATGGGGCTATAAAAATGAGGATATAGATTTTATAGCCAGCCACGGACAAACCATATTTCATGCACCAAAATCGTTGCATCAAATGACCGATTATCCTAATGGTACATTACAAATAGGTGACGGTGATCATATTGCGCTAAAAACCGGGATTATCACACTGTCTGACTTTAGACAAAAACACTTAGCCGCTGGCGGGGAAGGCGCCCCCTTAGCGGTCTATGGCGATTATTTAATATTTTCGAAAGCTGGCGAAGATCGGGTAATGTTAAATATAGGCGGCATAGCAAATTTCACCTATTTGCCAGGCAGTACGGATGCCAGTGAAATTTTTTCGACGGATGTTGGCCCTGGAAATACTTTGATGGACCAGTATATGCAGAAACATTTTAATCAATTTTATGATAAAAATGCAGCTGTTGCCTTGGCTGGCGAATCTAATCCCAGTCTATTGTCTGCGTTATTAAATTGCAGCTTTTTTGATCTGGATTTTCCTAAAACCACAGGACCAGAATTGTTTAATCTGGAGTATTTGACAAACGCTCAAGAAGAGTCTTTAACAATAGATTTAAGTAGGGAAGATGTAATGGCTACCTTATGTCATTGTGGCAAACCGATAAACTTTGGTGATAGGCAAGGCGTGCCTTCGGTTTGCATGGGTAAAATCAGTTTACCAGCCTAGTAAGCACAATTTTGTAAATCAGTTTGTACAGGTTAAAAATTTGGTTTGTGCGGTATTTTGTTAAATTTGTTTAAACACTAATCTTCTAACAAAACCAAATTTTATGGAAAAAAGTTACCTAAAATGGTCACCAGGATTCTTCGCAATTTTGTTGATCCCATTTCTGCTGCTCTTATTTACAGAAATGGCGCAGGCACAAAACAAACGGTATACCATAAGCGGTAAGGTTACCGACGCCGCAAATAACAGCCCTGTTCCAGGTGCTGTTGTGAAAATTATCAATACAAATCTCGTAACAAGCACAAGTTCGAGTGGAACGTATAGCTTTTCGGTTGATTTAGCCCCTGGTAAATATCAGATTCAGATTTCTTTTATCGGCTTTAAATCGAATATCGAAACGGTAACACTTGGCGATAATACCACAGTTCAGGCTAATAGTGCTTTAAGTGGCGATGCAGTGGGGCTCGATGAGGTAATTGTTACGGGTACCTCTCAAGGAACTACCCGTAAACAGCTCGGTAGTTACGTGAGTACCGTAAAAGGTGATGATTTAAACAAGGCGCCTAGTGGAAATGCACTGGCGTCATTACAAGGTAAAACACCCGGCGCACAGATCAGCCAAAATTCTGGAGACCCAGCTGGTGGAATTTCTGTTCGTTTAAGAGGGGTGAGCTCGGTTAACTCATCTTCAGAGCCACTTTACATCATTGATGGGGTAATTGTAAACAATTCTACAACCAGAGTAACCAATACATCAGCCAATTATGATGGTGGAAACTTTGTCGGAAGTATTGGGCAAAACCGGATGGTGGATATTAGTCCTGCGGATATTGATCATATTGAGGTTTTAAATGGCGCAGCAGCAGCAGCCATTTATGGTTCGAGGGCAAATGCGGGGGTAATCCAGATTTTCACCAAGAGGGGTAAAACTGGCGAGCCGCAAGTGAGTTTCAGCACCAGTTTAACCATTAGTGAGTTGCGCAAACAAATTGATGTCAATCAATCGCCAACAAAATTTGGAGGACCAACAGATGGGCCAACTGCGCAAACTCAGGATGTATTATCCCCTGCGTTAATTACAACAACTCCGGTAACCAGGTATAATTACCAGGATTATATTTTCAGGACAGGTATTGGGACAGATAATTCAGTTTCAGTCTCTGGAGGTAATGACAACACTAAATTTTATACCTCTGCTGGTTATTTTTCAAACCAGGGGATCATTAAAAACACTGATTTCACCAGAATGAATTTCAGGGCAAATCTTGATCAAACCATTAATAAATGGGCAAAAATGACTGCGGGATTTAATTATGTTCATAGCGATGCCAACGAAAAGCCAGATGGGAATTCATTCTTTTCACCAATGAATTCGGTAACCATTATTGGCAATTTTCATGATTTGTTTACCAGAGATGCATTAGGCAATTTAAAAGCCATCGGAGAACGCGRACGTGTTAATCCAGTTTCTGTTATTGAAGATATCAAGCAACGCCAGTTTACCAATCGCATTATTGCAAATGCAGGATTAAAACTTACTCCTGTTAAAAACTTAACTATTGACTATACTATGGGGGTTGATAATTCAATCCAAAATGGGACAACATTTATTCCGCCCTTTGCGTATAATGTAAGTACGGGTTTTTATGGTGGTGGGCCAACTTTAGATCCATCTTTAAACGGTTATGCAAGTGCGGCGAATGCAACAACCACACTATTTAATAATGAGTTAAACTTCACCTATGATGCTAAAATTTCTGAATTATTTAGTTCAACTACTCAACTTGGCGGATCTTATCAATATCAAAAAGACCTGTATAGCTTACTAAACGGACGTGGTTTAGCTCCTTTTGTTCAGGTAGTGAATGGAGCAAGTACTGCTTTACCTAATGTTGATAATCGTTCAGAATTCTCAATTAGCGGGGCTTATTTACAACAAAATTTTAAATATAAAGACCATTTATTTATAACCGGCGCCATAAGAGTAGATCAATCTACCGTATTTGGAGAAGATAATAGAACGCAGTTTTATCCTAAAGCTAACGTGAGTTATGTGTTGTCATCTGCCGATTATTGGAAAGATTTTGGCGTATCATCATGGTGGAATGCGTTCAAATTAAGAGCAGCTTATGGCCAGTCTGGAAATTTAACAGGGATTGGCGCATATGATCGTTTCAACGTTTATTCACCAAATGCCCTAAACAGCAAAACATCATTAACATCGTTAACGACACTGGCTAATACGAGTGTGAAACCTGAGCGCCAAAAAGAGCTTGAAATCGGTACAGATA
>NZ_JBFTRT010000214.1:0-9717 GCF_056399685.1 Pedobacter sp. 01N416 | reverse complement strand
TGCTACAGGTCAGCATGACGATCGAGTATATATATTGCGTTAAGGTTCTTACCTCAATAATTTCTCAATCACTTTCCTTTTCACTTTTATAATTGTTCCGTGTTTATGTCCTTCGGGGATTGAAACCTCCGCAGTTACATCTTTAAAAGACTTAAAATCGGCTGTTTTATAAGCTGAATAAATCTTTTCTCCGTAAGCATCAAAATAAATCAACCAATCCTTTCCAGCTTTTACAACCGTTGGTCCCTCCGTTAATTTCGGACTAAAAGTTTCAGAAACATTTGCATAAGGACCTAAAGCATCTTTTGCAAAAGCAACTTTTAAATTCCTATTCGGGCGGGTATTATCTTTTAAAACCAGCACATAATCTTTGGTTGCGCGTTTCACAATCACCGCATCGATTACACTAAAACCAGGGTCGAGAAACAGTTTTGGCTTTGAGAAAGTCTCAAAATCTTTGGTTGTAATACTATACATCCGGTGGTTATTCTCCTCTTCTTCTATTCCTTTAGCAAAGCGGAACGGTATGGTTGAAGCCCAGATGATTACATATTCTTTTTTCTCGTTATCGTAAAAGATTTCCGGTGCCCACACATTTACCGTTTTTGGCTCACTTTCCATTACCGGAAGAAACTTTTGCGCACTCCAGTTGATCAGGTCTTTCGAACTTGCGTAACCGAAGCCCTTATCGCCTTTCCAGCTACAGGTCCAAACCAAATGAAAGGTTCCATCCGGGCCTTGAACGATTGATGGATCGCGTAAAACTTTCTGTGTTCCCACTTCAGGTTTCAAGAAGGTTTTATTTAAATCTGTCCAATGGTAAGCATCATAACTGTACAAAAGCCTCRAGCCTTCATTTGCGGGTTCATGGAAGGAGGTAAATATATAAGCCTGTTTTGTGCAGGATGTTAAGCCACAAAGCAGCAGGCCAATTATAGCTAAGCGAAATGATGATATGGAATTGGGTTTAAACACTGTTTTTTATTCTTTCGTTATTTTTTTCGTTTGATCGTCATTCTCGCGCAGGCGGGAATCTTAATGCAAACGCTTTAAGATTCCCCATCAAGTTGGGAATGACGACCGAAGTCGAGAAATCTATTAATCGTTGTGTATAGATTTCTCCATTCCGTTGCACTCCAGTCGAAATGACGTTTCTCGCGGTCGTCATTCCCGCGCAGGCGGGGATCTTAATACACAAACAATAGCCAAAGCATTACGATTCCCAATCAAGTTGGGAATGACGACCTAACTATTTATATCTCCTCCAACACCAATACCCAATCCTTGCCATTTGCAGGCTCGCCTGGTGGGTTAAACTCTTTTATTCCTTTATTTTCAAATTCTCCAATTGGGATGATTTTCCCTGTTCTTGGATCAAACCATGATGCTTTTACTTCGTCACCATCTATTTTGCCTAGCTGCACGCTGAAATTGCGCCCGGTATAAGTGTAAAGCAGTGCAAATTCTTCACCTCTTGTGGCAAGAATCCGATCGTACTTTTCGCCGTTTTTACCTGCTACCAAAGTCTGATCAGGCACACGGTCGAAATAAGGATGAGATAACATTAAATCTTTCAAATACTGCATTTGTTTAGCGCCTGGCGCATTTATGGCCGTTATCCATTGGTCTTTAGGGCCATAAGCAGGCTTTAAATCTGTTTTTTTATACATCTGCATCACCGAATTATGGCCATAGGTATAGCCAAAGGCACCCGCAAAAACCGACCAGTAACCATATCTTCTTACATCACTATCTGTCCAACGTGGTTGGAGGGTGTCGTGTAAACCTTGTGGAATATCCTCATAAGAAGGCTCTCCATCAATTGTCGGCTTAGTTGGTTTCAGTTTATAATCGGCTTCAATGTATTTCCAGTTATCTTCTCCATAATGTAATTTCTCATTTTTAGAGGTATCCTGATCGTAACGGCGGTGGCCAGATTGTACCATATCAAAATCGCACCATTTTGCATTCTGAAACCACTGTGATGAGGCTGTTCTTCCCCTAGGGTGAAAAGTAATAAGGTGATTGGGATCATTTGCCCTTAAAGTTTCGCCAATGGTATTCCAAACTTCTTTTTTATCGCTGCCTTTAATATCGCCGCCATTGAGCCAGATTATATTCCATTTCTCTTTATAACGTTTCGCCAAAAACTCAGAATAAGCTTTTGCTTGCTCCTTTTTAACTTTTCCAGCTTTAACATTTGTACCCCAAACAGGCACTAATGCCATATAGAGACCTTTTTCGGCGGCTTTATCGATAATGTAATCAACATGGTCCCAATAATCATAGGCTAAAGAATCTTTTGGATTATTGCCCGGGGTAAGCATCGGTTTTGAAACATCGGCATGAACAACTGAGGAATCGAGGTATACATTTCTCGATGGAACATCATGTAATAACATTACCTGGATGACATTAAAACCTTTTTGTTTGCGGTCTTTGAGATAAGTATTTGCCTCTTCTCTTGTTAACCTGCCAAACAATAACCAGCCAGTGTCGCCAAGCCAGAAGAATGGTTTACCATCACCGGTGGTTAAATATCTTCCATTCTCTGAAACCAAGAGACTTTTATCACCAAAATGCGATTTTTTCTTACAGCCAAAAGCTAAGCAAGAAACCACAACAAGCAGAAATATTTTAGATTTAATGTTCATGTTAAATTTTATTGATGATAATGACTTCGTCTCCTGATCCAACCTTCTCTAACTTAGCAATAGCGCCGGCATTAATTTTCTCTTCTTTAAGCAGTTTCCCTGTTTTGGAGTTCAGCACTTTCACATTGAATTTCCCAGATACTTTGCTCAAATCGAGGTTGATGCCATTAGCAGAAGCGTTATACAAAATATAAGCTTTGCCAGGGTTTTCTAAACCATATTGTTTTGCAGATTTATCTGTAGGTAAAAAGGGTTTCATCGAAGATGCCGCAGTTAAAATTGAAGCATCAATTACATCGACATTGGAGAGCGAACCTCCTGCCATTAAAATTGCCCAACCGAAACTGTCAAAGCTATCTCCTGAATAAATCACCGCTTTTTCGGGAAATTTATTTTTATACGCTGAAACAGCATCATAAACTTCTTCAAAAGATGTTTTTTTAGGTTTTAACAAACGTGCATGCTGACGTGGCGCCAAACTTAAACCACCTTGTGGCGCATAAGCCGTTCCATCGGCCTGGTAATGCCAGTACCTGATATCGATCAGATCAACAACACCAGCACGCTTTGGATCAGCCAAAATCGCGTCCTGAACATCTTTGGTTACGCTTAAACCGATAATTGGGTGCTTGCCTGTTTCTTTTTCCCATTCGTTAATGGTATCGATCCAGAACTGAACAAAGTGCAACGGACCTGTAAATTCGGCACCGATTAATTGGATAACGCCTGTGTTTCCATCAAAATTCTCTAAACATTTTCTGATATAAGCTTTATGGATTGCCTTGCGGTGTTCGTTGCTGATATCGTAAAACTGCTCAGCCATAAAAATGCGTTTGTCGCCGGCATATGGTACAGGTTCAGGGAAACCTGTGTCGTTTATGTTGTTTGCGGTACGCCAAGGAAAATCGGCATAATGCGCCCCGGCCTCGATAATGTTGTGTTGAAAATAGTTCTCGTGGATTAAAACCAAGCCTTTTTGATCAGCCAGATTAGCAAATTGCTTTAACCTGTCCCAATACCAAAGGTTGTATTTGGTAATATCATATTTGCTCAAACCATCCCAGGCTTTATCCTGTCCGCTACGAGCAAATGGCAATTCATAAAAAGGTGCCCAAACTTCGCCATCCATACGGCGGATGCGCTCGTGATCATCTCTTCTTCTATCGTACCATAGGCCATAATTGTGATCTAGCACTTTAACCTGACCGTTTTTCATGGCATCGGTCATCGAATCCAGATCATCTGTTAAACCATTACCTGAACGACCAGGAACGAAACGTGTGATATGAAACTTGGCATTTTTTAATCCATACGGACGGGGGCTTCCGTTCCACCAGGGCACATCCTGACGACCGCCGAGAACGATTTCGCTGCCACGAACCAACCAACCATTTTTGATGCCCATCGCACCCGCAAGAGCAGGTTGAATAACTTGATCTAAGCCGATCTTATCAATGCTCTTTGCCGAACCGGCATCTGTAGGGATTTTATTCCTGTCAGAAGCTGCATCAATATATTCTGAAACGGTTAAAGCAGGTTTGTAGGCTAATTTTGTCAGTTTTAATGCCACATCTACAGGCGGACTGCTTGATGCTTCCGTTTCAACAGGTAGCACAAAATTCCTGCTATCCGCCTCACTTCCCAATCTATCCTTTAGTTGGGCATAATATAAGCTTCGCGGCTGAATCTGTTCGTTTGACATATCCCAATAGCCATTTCCGGCAAATTGAGACCAGGTTCCAAAAGCCCAGTTTTGAGCTGTTGGTGGCTGAAAATTATCAACCCTTGCGGCGCTACATTGCCAAAAAACACTATTTGCAGCACTCCAGCCAGCACCTTGCCCATCCTGTCCACGGTTTAAATAACTCAACGCTTGTCCATCAATATTTACGATATCGAATAATACACCTGATGCCCAGCTATCAATTGCGCCGCTAAAACTGAAAGGTAAATAAGACTGACACTGCACAAAAACATTGGGGCCTGGAGTACAGAAACCTACTGCAAAATCATGGTAGCCATATTCTGAGTACAACCTTTGGAAAAGCGTTTGCTGACCGGTTGTTAAAAAGGTAAAACGGCGCTCGCCACCGATTTCGGAAATTGGAGCTAACGATTTACAATCTTCAACAGTAATCCTTTTTGAAGTTTCCAAAACATTTACTGCAGAACCTGCAAAATGCTCAAAAACCACCTGACGAACCCATGCATCTTGTACGTTTTCTAAACAGATAGCTGTCCAACGGTGATATTCGTCTTTAATATTTTCTTTATGATAATCTGATTCAATTTTCAGATTTTCAACACCAGATTGCGTAATTCTTCCATCCCATTTATATTTCGAAACAGTTGCGCCACCATATTTAGCATCTAAAGCTGTTGTAATTGGCACATCGAAAGTTATTGTATTGCCATTTATGGCGATAATTTTTCTATCCCAATGAATATCTCTTGTCCCTGGTTTCCAGCCCAAAGCACTTTCACCGCCCCCAAATTCGACCGTTTTGAGGATTTCGATCCATTCTTTAGTTGAAGGTCTGTTAATGATGATCTGATCACCTACTTTAAATCCATTGGCATTAGACAGTGTAATTTTATTTGCATTAACGGGCACATAAGGATCAGTAACCGCGATTGCCTGTTCTTCTATCCTGTTTTTTTGACCTATAATCCTGATTACACCAATCCGGTCTAAACCAGTTGCAAAAATCTTTGTACCGTTTTCACCCATTCCACTTCCCCGTAGTACCACCCCAGAAGCTGACAACCTTAATGTTCCGGCAACTTCGTAAGTTCCTTTTTCTAATAAAACGGCACCTCGTAAACCATCTTTACCAAGGGGTAATTTCGAAACATAATTAATTGCTGACTGAATCCTTAAGGTGGCATCGCCCTTTGAAACTGGAACAATGACCTTTATTGTTGCATTAGGAATGGCTTTTTCGCCTGCCATGTAACCAGCATAAGAAAAATCGGGAATCCGGTTTCCATCTGTATCCGGTGTATAAGCTATTTTGCCATCCTTCCCTTTAAAGATAGGTTTTGGTGGCTCTACCGGTTTTGTTTTTTGGGCAAACGAAAAGTTAGTCGCCAAAAGCGCCATTACCAAAAACGGTAAGGTTTTTAGTTGTATAACTTTTAATATGTGGTTAGTTTTTGGCATTGATGTTTTTTTCTTTGTCAACAATCTATGAACGGTCGTCACCCTGAATTCATTTCAGGGTCTTTATAGCATGAAAGATGCTGAAATAAATTCAGCATGACGACAGCCGAAAAGCAAAATTGCTATGCGACTGCCAAGCCTTTCCGCTTTCAACTTTGGCCTTTCTCCTTTCTTAAGGTCTCACTTTATTGATATCCACCAAGCTATTTAAATAAACTTCGATATTGGCATAACCTGATTTCGAAATTTTTGAGGCATCCTTAGCATCTTTCGGATTTAGTCCGTTTTTTGTTTCCCAGGCATCCGGTATTCCATCATGATCTGTGTCTACATAAGGTTTTCCTTTATATTCTGGATAACCGCCAACTTGTGCGATATCAGAAATGATACCTTGTTTATAGGAATTTGCCGGTAAACGGCGTTTTACATAACTTTGTTGAGCAGGCAATTTCCCATCTTCCACATGTTCAATTTTGCCTGTTGTAACCTGTTTAATAATACGTTGATCAACAGCGTCTCTAACAGGAAGAGATGCACCAGCATTGGCCAAAACATAATCATAAGCTTTTTTGGTATCGATGATGGAAATTTTCGCCATTGGCAAAGGTTTATCCACTTTCATCGAATCTAACAACTTTTGTTTATCTCTTTTGCTTTCAGGTTGAACACCACCATCCCAATTATTTTTGGTTACCTTTTCGTTTCCTTCTATAATATTTCCGGTTATATAAGCTTTACCAAATTCGTTGGCAAACTTTTTATCTCTGCCCGATTCAGGTTTTAAGATACGATAAGAAATCGGTTCCCCTGCAGGAGTAATCGGTCCTGGTTTATAGTAGTTGTTAATGAAACTATAAAATGAAGCATTATCGCCACCATCGGCACTTCTGTTCCACCAGTTAAAGATCACATTATTGGCAAAACCAAAATCCCCATACATCCCAACAGATGGATTCCGACTGATATTTGACGCCCAAAGGTTACGCATAAAAGTACTGTTCAAACCACCAATTGTACTTCCAAAAGCATGGTTATAGGTATCTAAAGCCTCAGAAAAGATCGAATTTTGAATGGTAACGTTTACCGTAGGCAATTTTACAGGTTTAGAACCGTCTTTTGGATCATAAACATGGCGGTAAATCGACATATTTTCATCTAATCCCCAACTTGTTGAAACGTGATCGATGATGATGTTTCCGACAGGATTTCCGCCAATGGCATCATCTCTACGGGTAACATCGGTTGCTCCCCGACGGAAACGCATATAACGGATCACTACATCATGGGTGTTGATCCAAACTGATTCGCCAGCCACACAGATCCCATCGCCAGGCGCACTTTGACCGGCAATGGTAATATAAGGTGCACGGATAATCAAGGGCGTTTTTAATTTGATGATCCCCGAAACATTAAAAACAATGATTCGGGCACCGCCTTGCTCGCAAGCCTCACGTAAAGTTCCGCTGCCCGAATCTTCAAGACTGGTTACTACGTAAACTTTTCCTCCGCGGCCACCAAAAGAATAAGCACCACCACCTTCAGCACCCGGAAAGGCCACTGTTTTAGCCTGCGGCAAATCGCCTGGTTTTGCTGCCCATGGAATATAAGGTTTACCATGTTTTGCTTCTTCATCTACAATGTGTTTTACTTTTAAAAATTGCAGTTCAGATTTTTCTTCAATACTTTTTAAAAGCGAATCGGCTTTCTTTTCCATAGCCTCTGGGATTACCGGATATTGTGCAAAAGCTACATTTCCAATGCCACAAAGCGCTATTATGCTAAAAATTGAACTTTATATTCTGGGTAACCTCCAACCTGAGAAACTTCTGTAATGATACCTTGCTTGTAAGAATCGCCAGGTAATCTGCGGTGTTCAAATTGAAAAGCAGATGGTTTAGCATCAGGGTGAACTTCAATTTTACCTGTAGCAACCTGTTTAACTACGCGGGTATCAACCGGATCTCTTTTCGGTAAAGTTGCACCAGCATTTGCCAAAACATATTCTTTAGCTTTTAAAGTAGGGATAATGCTAATCTTAGGCATTGGAAACGGATTCTTAGCTTTCATCGCAGCGAAATATTTACTTGCTTCGTCGAACGACATTAAATTTCCTTTTTTATCTTCTAACTGAACACCTCCATCCCAGTTATTTTTGGTTACTTTTTCATTACCGTCAATTATATTTCCAGATACATAAGCCCTGCCAAAAACAACATAGGGTAATTTACTGCGTCCAGATTCTGGTTTTAAAATGCGGTAACTGATAGGATCTTTTAGTTCGGTAACCGGACCTGGTTTATAAAAGTTATTGATGATGTTATATTGTGCGGTATAATCGCCGCCATCGGTTGAGCGGTTGTTCCAGTTAAAAACCACATTATTAGCAAAATTAAAAATTCCATTCCAGCCAATTGATGGGTTACGTGCGCCATTATCTGCCCAAAGGTTACGAACAAAGGCACAGTTTTCTCCACCTAAGGTGCTACCGAAAGCATGGTTCCAATAATCTAGTGCCTCTGAGAAAATAGAGTTTTGTATCGTAATATTAACCGTTCCCAATTTTTCTTCGGTTTTACCTGTACTATCATTGTACATATGGCGGTACATCGACATGTTTTCATCCAATCCCCAGCTTGCCGAAACGTGATCGATCATAATGTTACCTACAGGATTACCACCAATGGCATCATCGCGACGGCCAACAAAGGTTTCACCCCTTCTAAAACGCATAAAGCGAACAATAACATCATGAGTGTTTAACCAAACCGATTCGCCGGCCACGCAAACTCCATCACCAGGTGCGGTTTGACCAGCTATAGTGATATAAGGCGCGCGGATAATAAGCGGGGTTTTTAATCTGATGATCCCTGAAACATTGAATACCACAATCCTTGCACCACCTTGTTCACAGGCATCACGTAAAGAACCAGGTCCTTTATCATTTAAGTTTTTAACCACAATAACCCTACCGCCATGGCCACCAAAACTATAGGCGCCACCACCTTCTGCACCTGGAAAAGCCAATAAATCTGATTGTGGTAAATCATTTGGCCTACCCGCCCAAGGAATATATGGCTTGCCCTGAGCGGCCTCTTTTGCAATAATAGGCTTTGCTTTCTCCCAGGCAATATCAGATTGGTGATAGGCTTCTTTCATCATCGAATCAGATGATTTTTTAATATCGGCGGGAATGTTTGGATATTGGGCAAACGTATAATTTGCGGAGAGTATTAACGCTGTTGTTAGCAACAGATTTAAAATGTTCTTTTTCATTTGTGTTGTTCGTTGGGAAGAGAAAGAAATTACGAAATATTTTTAACTAGCAGAAAAATCTAATTGCTGATATTGAAAATCGTGGCTCATTTCTTTGTCTATCCTTGTAAGTAATTTTGGTTAGAAAGTATATTATCTTTCAAATTTGCATGCAAAAAGCACCTGTTTAATGTATAATTTTGGCTATCTATTGTATCATCTTATCAATTGGCAAAAATGCCTGTAACAAATTAAATTCATTCTCGCAGCCATGTTACAAGATAGGAATAAAATTCATATATAAATGTAACATTCTTAAATAAAAAAAAGGAAACAAATTAATGTCCCCTTTTTCCAAACCAAATATAAAAAAACCGGGGTGGTGAGCAAACCGCCCCGAAGATATTCTGTAATTACTTTAATGGATCGAAGGTACCAGCACCATTCATGCTATCCCAACCTGTTGTTTGTTGGAGATATGGACTTGCTGATAATACCGTTTGATTGATGCCGAAGAAATAATATTGTGGGTACCATGTAAATTTCCAGTTAGCCGGGCTTGTTTTATCAAGATCGTCTCTTACACTGATCTTGAAATAGTTATCGTAAAGGTAATCAACGTATTGATCGTAGGGTATTGATCGTAGG
>NZ_JBFTRT010000213.1:0-7820 GCF_056399685.1 Pedobacter sp. 01N416 | reverse complement strand
GGTTAAATACCCTCGATCAAATTTTCAAAAAACACAATCTGGCCATTATGGTTGGAGGTTCAGGTTTATATGTTAATGCGTTAATTAATGGCTTGGATGAAATGCCAGATATTGATTTAGCCATACGTGAAAGGCTCAATAAACAGTTTGAAGAAGAAGGATTATCAAGTATCCAAAAACAGCTGGCAGCATTAGATCCTGAATATTTTGCAAAGGTAGATCAACAAAATCCACAAAGAATGATCAGGGGTTTAGAGGTATTTTTATCAACCGGACAAAAACTTTCGTCAATGCTTTCCGCTACAAAAAAGAAAAGACCATTTAACATTATCAAAATAGGTCTCAATACCGATCGTGCTATCCTTTACGACCGAATCAACCAAAGAGTTGATAAAATGATTGCTGATGGTTTAATAGAAGAAGTAAAGTCGCTTATACCCTTTAAAAAATATAATGCTTTAAACACGGTAGGTTACAGTGAACTTTTCGATTACCTAGACGGAAAATTATCTCTTGAAGATGCCGTTTCAGCAATCAAACAAAATACGCGTCGCTTTGCCAAACGCCAACTCACCTGGTTTAGAAGAGATGAAGAGATCAATTGGTTTGAACCTATTGAAAAAGAAAGGGTAATCAATTTTATCCATGATAGGCTAAAATGAAAAAGGTCCCAACAGCGTTAGAACCTTTTAAAAATATAAAAATCTTTTTGAATTAATTTGGGAATTTAACGCCTCTATATTGCGTAATATCAATGTTTGGTACGGTAGAACCGTATTTAGCATTAATGGCATCTATAAATACATTGGCAATTACTGCATTTCCACGCGGCGTTAAGTGAACACCATCTAAAGAGAATGCGCCACCGGTAATAAATGAAGCATTGATACCAACCCCCTGAACATTAATACCAGTTTTAACCTGATTAAAATAAGCATAAGTGTCTGCAATGGCCAAACCTTTGCTTGTAGCTAAAGATTTAATGCTGCTATTGTAGCTATTTACATAATCTTTTAATTTAATTACTTCATCCTTATCTAATACCCATTTATTTTCAATCGGATTTAATGGGTGTAAACCATAAGGAATGCCAGAACCATTTGGCTTGCCAAATATGCCCTCTGATTGAAACGGTAAACGGATTAAATCTTCAGCAGTTGCAGGCCTTACCGAACCTGTTCCTGTTTGAATATAAATAGCTGCCGCTGCAGGATTAATTGCTTTGGCAGCATTTAATAAAGCTGCTACAGTAACTGTATTAAAATAAGGGATTGCAGTTACATCAGGAATAGTACCAACTATACCTTTTTGGCCATCTGCAGTTAAAACATTTAAAAAATTAGCATATAAAGAAGAAAAAGTAACCTTATCTGTTAAAGCCGTTGTAGGATCGGTAGATACGGTAACTGCACCATTTAAAGCGTAACCCAATACATCATTATTTCCAAGCCAAAGCGAGAAAAAAGTATGATTTCTTCCTTGAATAAACTGAAAATAATTGGTTTTACCTACCTGAGCATCTGGCAACAAACGCTCGAAATAAGGATTTGCAGCACTGAAAGTAAGCGTTGGATCGAAGGCCAGATCAACACGCATTCCAGGTATACCCAAGTTTTGGATTTCGTCATTGAATTTGTCTAAATGCTTCGCTGCATCTCTTATAGCCAGTTTATCAACAACAGGAGTTAAAGTTGGGGTACCATTAACCAGTGCTGTTAAAGAAATATAACCTGAGCCATTTGAATGTTCTTCGCTAAAAAACGGAGAGGTAAATGCCCCACCACCGACCGTAGCCATTTTGGCGGCAATTAGGTTTGGATAAGCAACTTTTTGTCCTTCCAAATATAAACCTCCATCGGCATATCCTGAAGTTAAGGAGTTACCCACAGCAATGTATTTACTAAAATTAGCTTGTCCGGCAGTTGTACCTGCAGACGTTTCTATTTCGGGTTTACAAGCTGCTGCAAAAAGGATGATAGCAGCAACGAAACTATTTAATATATATCTTTTCATTTAAATTTCTCCTACCATTTATAAGTTAACGAAATACCTGGTGCATAAACCAAAGTTTTAAAGGTACCATCTAGGCCCGTTTCAATATTCTTTTGTTTACGCGATTTAACATCTTCAAAAAAGAACGATGCATTAACTTCGAAATGGCGGGTTGGCGTATAACCTAAACCTGCACTTAAAATGTATCGGTCAGCATCAGGAGCTTCAGGTGTTACGTACCCGTCCTGTACCGGAGAGAAAGCATAACCAATACCTGCTCTTAATGCTAATTTCTCTGAGGCCTGGTGGTTAATACCTAATTTAAACGAAGAACCATCACGATAATTGCGCGCTGATTTTGTATCAACCAGCGCAGGTGTATTGGTAGCATAATCAAAAGACAAATCCTGATAAATATGCCATTGTACCCAACTTGCATCAAAAGCTAAAACTGTACTTTTTGACAATGGAATACCTACACCTAAACTTGTGGTAGCTGGTAAAGGTAATTCAGCGTTAAAGGTATTTCCTGCTGGAAAAGATCCTTCTAATGACTTTGGAACCTCAAATTCTGCTGAACCAGCATCAAGTTTCGTAATTACCTTCGATTTATGTACGAGTGCAAAAGAGATATTGCTTAATGTTTTGATATATAAACCCGCATTCCATCCATAACCTGTTCCGGTACCATCTAAGGTTGCTTTTCCCGAACGACCGTCAGGAAAATTTACAGGAATAGCTCTTTGAAGATTTACATCGCCATGGTTATAAACAAAACCTGCACCTATACCAATACGATCGGTAATTTTTATACTTAATGTTGGTTGAAAATAGATTGCTTTTAAATTTAATGAGGTTAAAGCATACTTACCAGACCAATTATCGCCCCAATCTACTAAACCGCCAAAAGGCGTATACACACCTAAGCCTAACTTCCACTTATTTGATTTCGGCCCCCACACCGCATAAAACTCGAAAGGAGGGGCAATTTTGTTCTTCACATCCTCTGTAACATTCGAACCCGTTTGTTTAAAAGCGGATTTAAATAATAATGGGTTTACACCTGCTGAAACTGAGTTTTTCTCTAAGAAAGTTACTGCACCGGGATTATAAAATACGGAAGCCTCGTCTAAAGCCAATGCAGAACCTGCACCTGCCATACCAATTTGTTTCTGTCCTTGTAAATTAACCTGGAAACCCTGCCCCAAAACCCAAAGTGGGGCAGAAAGTAATGCGCTCAATAAAAATTTTTTCATATATAAATGGTTATACACAAATATATACTATGCTAACATAGCAAACAAACATTTGTTTGTAAGATTTTGAATAGTCTTACGCTTGAGCGGTTGGCCCGCCGAAGCCCATAGGAAAAGGTGGTTCTTCTTGAGTTTTAATACGCCCGTTTACGGCTTCGAATTTCTGAATATTATCTTCCAATGCTGCTAATAAACGCTTTGCGTGTTCTGGAGTTAAGATAATTCTTGATTTAACTTTTGCCTTCGGAATTCCCGGCATTACACGGATAAAATCTAATACAAATTCTGTATTAGAGTGGGTAATGATGGCTAAGTTAGAAAAAATTCCTTCAGCGATTTCTTCCGATAACTCTATATTTAATTGATTCTCGTTTTGTTGTTCTTCCATAATAGCTCAAAAATAAAAAATTCCACTGCTTAAGCGGAATTTAAAACATAATGTTTGAAATAAAATTAAATTTTATGGCGCTTTAAATGTTATTTCTCTAAAAAATCTAACACAGCAATAGCTAATGCTTTTTTTATTGCCTGCAATAGCCATTGCTTTACTTGTATATATTTTGCCGAAATTCACAATGCACCAGGCAGATCATCAACCCCACAAAAAAGTATTTGGCTTCATCTATTATTTGTTTAGCATCGGTTTTACGCGTTTTAAAATTTCATCAGCAGTAACCGTTGATAAAGATTTTAAGTTGAAATTTTCTAAAGCTTTATTCAATTCCTCAAGTGCTGCTGTATTCTTATTTTTGGTATAAAGTGCCTGCAGTTGCTTAATTTTCTCAAAATCCTGTCCACCTTCAATCAATTTTTCAAACCTGACCGATGTTAATGGTCCGGGATAAACCTGATAAGTATCGCCAGCGGGCCAAGCTGTAAAACGCGTATCGGTTAAAGGATTTTTGGTCCAGCTGTTATATGCCCAACGCAAATAACCGTCCATATTTTTATTGGCGGTATACCAACCCATCCATACCTGTTCTGCAGGCGAAGAGAAACTGAATGCATTTGGGTAAGGTTCGGTACAGCAAGTATACCAGGTGCTGGTTTTACCTTGCTCGTTACGTTTTTGCAACACATCAGCCGGAAATTCCCATTTTGAAGCAATGCAATAATTATCGATATCTTTTTCGATTTCCTGATGGTATTCACCAGCTAAAGCAAGTTTCCATTTCGGATCAACACTTTTTAATAGTTTAATTACAGCCTGCATAGCTTTCATCGGGCGCTCATCCATAGCGATATATGTCTTCTCGAACCAGTTCTTAGCTTTTAAATGTTTGGTGAAATCGGTAAGCATGTTCTTCCAAAATGCATCATAAGCAGGTGTTCCAATAGCTTCTGTAAAAACAACCTCTTTTTGTGCAGTTTCATCCCAATAGGTAAAAGCAATTTTCCACGGCACCATACTGTAGCAATTAATGCGTTGATTTATACCAGTGGTCATTACAAAAGCAATGTATCTATCAAATAGGCTATAATCGTAAAGCCAACTGCCATCTTTTTTCTTTATCCATTTGATTAAACTTGGATAATCATCGTAGGTTTGATGCCCCCAGGGTTCATTTACAATACTTGCTGTAATTGTTTTCTGTCCGGCATTGGCCAACATTGTATAATATGGTTTCATTAATACAAAATGTTCGTCGCTCCATAATTTTACGTTATGCGCCCGGGCAATAGCAGCGGGATGCTGCCATAAATCTAAATCGTATTTCCACTCACTTGGAGGTGGTAAAGTTTTATCGAGTACTTTGATTTTAATGGGCAAATTGTATTCCTTTTCCCCTTTAATTTTGACTGTTCCAGCGTAACTTCCGGCTTTTACATTAACAGGAACTTTTATACTTAACCAAACTGGTTGTGTATTTTTAGTATTAATGCTGATCGTATTAAGTTTGGTATCGATCAGGTCTGCTACATATGATGAATCAAAATCTGCAGCTTTACGGTAGCCACAGCCATCTCTAAACTCGTCGGTAATTACATATTTAATTATACCTGAAGTAATGTTTTCTTTTTTTATGCTATTGCCTTGTTGATCTTTGAGATCAGAAACCTGAATACTGATGTTGATATGCTTAGCTTTTGTCCAAAGCAACAGCTGGGTATGTACTTTTTCTCCTTTCCAGGCAGCAGTATTCCATGTATTTTGAATTGAAATGGCTGGAGGTATATCTTTTGCAAACCTGAGGTTACTATTAGCAAAGCTAATATTTAAACCTTCAGAGGTATTATTCCACTCCTTATTTATAGTTTCGCTATCTGGCAATTTTGCTTTTTGTAAGGCCAGACTAACATCCTGAGCTGCGCTTGTTAAACCCAAGCCCATGATTAATATCACAGATAAAAACTTCATAAACCTAAGTTAATCAAACCTAACAGAATAAGATTAAGTGATTAAGAAGGTGCCTCTACGCAAACGTTTGACGGACCGTAACAAAATAGATAGATTCTTTCATAAAACAAAAAAGCCCTCTGAATAAAAATTCAGAGGGCTTATAATTACTATTAAAATCTAAGCTTCTACTTCTTCTTGTTTCGAAGCTAATAATTTATCGTATTCTTCTTGTGAACCAACGATGATTCTTTCGTAACCACGTACACCAGTACCTGAAGGGATTAAGTGACCAACGATCACGTTTTCTTTCAAGCCTAACATATTATCGCGTTTACCTGCAATAGCTGCCTCATTTAATACTTTCGTAGTTTCCTGGAACGAAGCTGCAGAAATGAACGATTTAGTACCTAATGATGCACGTGTAATACCTTGTAAGATAGAACTTGCAGTTGCTGGTCTTGCATCTCTAACCGTGATCTGTTTTAAATCTTTACGTTTCAATTGAGAATTTTCGTCTCTTAATCTACGCAATGAAACAATCTGACCTGGTTTGAAATCTGTAGAATCACCTGCATCTTCAACCACTTTCTTGTCGTACATCGCATCGTTCTCGTCGGCAAAATCCCAACGGTCAACAGCATTGTTTTCTAAGAAAATAGTATCACCTGGATCTTCAATGTGAACTTTCTGCATCATCTGGTGAACAATTACCTCGAAGTGCTTATCGTTAATTTTCACACCTTGTAAACGGTAAACCTCTTGAATACCATTTACCAGGTATTCTTGAACCGCTGCAGGGCCTTTAATTGATAAGATATCCGCAGGAGAAATTGAACCATCTGATAAAGGCATACCTGCTTTTACAAAGTCGTTATCCTGAACAAGGATGTGTTTCGACAATGGAACCAAGTATTTTTTAACTTCACCATCTTTCGATTCGATTGTAATTTCACGGTTACCACGTTTAACGCCACCTAAAGTTACCACACCATCAATCTCAGTTACTACAGCTGGGTTAGATGGGTTACGCGCTTCAAATAATTCCGTTACACGAGGTAAACCACCTGTAATATCTCGGGTTTTACCAGTTGCACGAGGAATCTTAGCGATAATCTGACCAGTTTGGATTGCTTCACCTTCATCAACTGAAACGTGGGCACCTACCGGAATGTTATAACCTTTAATGAATTCACCTTTCTTATCAACGATCTGAACTGAAGGGTTTTTAGTTTTATCACGTGTATCGATAATTACTTTTTCACGGTGACCAGTTTGCTCATCTGATTCTTCACGGAAGGTTACACCTTCAATAATGGCATCAAATTGTGCTTTACCGGCAAATTCTGATAGAATAACCGCGTTGTACGGATCCCACGAACAGATTTTATCACCTTTAGAAAGTTTATCACCTTCTTTTACGAACAAGAATGCACCGTAAGGAATGTTATTGGTTACAATGATACGTCCGGTTCCTGGCTCAACAATTTTGAACTCACCTGAACGGCCCAATACCACCTGAACTGTTCCTTCTTCTGTTTGTGTATCTACAGTACGGATATTTTCGAATTCGATTACACCATCAAACTTAGCTACGATGTTAGATTCTGCAGCAATGTTTGATGCAGTACCACCCACGTGGAAAGTACGAAGTGTTAACTGTGTACCCGGCTCACCGATTGACTGTGCTGCAATTACACCAACTGCCTCACCTCTCTGAACACGTTTACCAGATGCTAAGTTACGGCCATAACATAATGMACAAACACCACGTTTAGATTCGCAAGTTAGTACTGAACGGATCTCGATACCTTCTAGTGGAGATTCTTCGATCAATTTAGCTACATCTTCGTTAATATCTTCTCCAGCACCCACCAATAAAGTGTTATCCAATGGATTGTACACATCATGTAGTGAAGTACGGCCTAAAATCCTGTCGTATAATGGCTCAACGATATCTTCCTGATCTTTTAAAGCGGTAGTATACATACCTCTTAAAGTACCACAATCGTTATCGTTAACAATCATATCCTGCGCCACATCATGTAAACGACGGGTTAAGTAACCCGCATCCGCCGTTTTTAACGCCGTATCCGCCAAACCTTTACGTGCACCGTGAGTAGAGATAAAGTACTCTAATACCGATAAACCTTCTTTAAAGTTTGATAAGATCGGGTTTTCGATGATATCGCCACCTGAACCTGATTTTTGAGGTTTCGCCATCAAACCACGCA
>NZ_JBFTRT010000212.1:0-18961 GCF_056399685.1 Pedobacter sp. 01N416 | reverse complement strand
GTATGGAAGCGTTCGTGGAGGAGACACCTATAAAGGAGGGGATGGGCCCGGAGATCTGTCAGAGTTCCATTTGTTTGAGACATTTTCCCTTAACAGACCTGATAATGCACTCATCGACCAGCTTTGGTTCAGGCTGTATGTCGGTGTCGGTCGAGCTAATGATGCGTTGAGAAGAGTTAATGCCATGTCTGCCACTGATTATCCAAACAAGGTTCAACGCCAGGGAGAACTTCGCTTTTTGAGAGGACATTTTTATTTTCTGTTAAAGATTCTTTTCAAATATGTTCCCTTTATCGATGAGAATATGGCAAAGGCCGACTATCCGTCCATTTCCAACAAGGCCTTGAGTAATGATGCGCTTTGGACGAAGATTGCAGATGATTTCAGAGCGGCCGTTACAGCGCTGCCGACAGATCAGAACGATAAGGGCAGGGTAAACAAAAATACTGCGAAAGCATATCTGGCCAAAGTGCTGTTGTACCAGGCATATACCCAAAGCGAAAATAACGCGGTAAGCGGTATTGATGCTGCTAAATTAAATGAAATAAATACATTATGTGATGAGGTCATCGCATCGGGCAAATTCGGCCTGAGCACGGATTACGCCAGCAACTTTTTATCTGCTTCTGATAACGGCCCGGAATCTGTTTTTGCTATCCAGTATTCAAAAGATGATGGTACGCCAAAGGGGAGGCTGGATTACGGGCATGCGCTTAACTATCCGATGAACCAGGAGTATGGATGCTGCGGTTTTAATGTGCCCAGCCATGACCTGATCAATGCTTTTAAAACAGGAACCGACGGATTGCCTCTTTTTTCCACCTACAACAATACAGATGCGGCGGCTTCTCTCGACTTTCAGAGCAGTTCATTCGATCCACGACTTGATCATACCGTGGCCAAACCAGGTGCGCCTTTTAAATATAAGCCAACTTTTGTATTCCAGCGCTCGTGGTCAAGAGCACCAGCTATTTACGATGCATTTGCCAGTATGAAAGAAGCAGTACTTCCAGATGWCGCTTCTTTTCAGAAAGTTCCACCATTTATCGGAAGTTCGAAAAACTGGCAGATCATCCGCTACTCAGATGTGCTGCTTTGGAAAGCAGAAGCGCTGATAGAGCTGGGGCGGCCATTGGAAGCTGTTCCGCTGATCAATCAGGTTAGAAACCGTGCAAACCTAAGTCGTAATCTATTGAAAAATGCCGCGGGAAACCCAACTTCAAATTATAACGTTCAGCTTTATCAACCTGGGGTAAATTGTACCTGGACGCAGGATTTTGCAAGGCAGGCCCTAAGATTTGAGAGAAGACTTGAGTTCGCTACAGAAGGTTATCACTTTTTTGATTTGGTGAGATGGGGGATTGCTGCGCAAACTATGAACGCTTATTTTACGGTCGAAAAATCAAGGGTTGCCCACCTCGCAGATGCCAGGTTTACGGCAGGAAGGGATGAATATTTCCCGATTCCATTAAATCAGATTAACTTTAGTAGCGGGGTATATAAACAAAATAATGGATGGTAGTATTTTAAAAGAGGCTGTATCAAAAAGATAAATTTAAGAATTGTTAAAGAATTAAATTTGGGATTTTCGTGGTTCCCACGCAGGTGGGAACCACGAAGTGCTCAGCGAAGCTAATCTTAAAGCGTAGAAAAATAAATATTAAGCGCATTACGATGCCCAGTCAAGCTGAGCATGACGACTTTCCTAAATATTATTTTGTTAATCAAACAAGAAAATGCTTTTTTGATACAGCTTCATTTGCTAAAAATTAAATAATAAATCATGAAAAACAAATTCATAAGAACGGCGATCTTTTTACTTTGCAGTCTACTTTCTATTGGCGCAAATGCCCAATCTACAGGAGGCGAAAAATACAGGCCAGCTTTCCATTTCTCACCAAAGGCACATTGGATGAATGATCCTAACGGAATGGTGTATTATAATGGCGTTTACCATCTTTTCTTTCAGTATCATCCCGGAGGTACAACCTGGGGACCTATGCACTGGGGACATGCCACAACTCAAGATTTCGTTAACTGGGAGGAAAAGCCCATAGCACTTTATCCAGATAGCCTGGGGACTATTTTTTCCGGAAGTATTGTAATTGATAAAGACAATACTGCAGGATTTGGTACGAATGCTATGGTTGCAATATTTACGCACCATAACCAAAAAATTGAAGAGGCTAAGACCGGTCTGCACCAATACCAGAGTATTGCTTATAGTAATGATGAAGGCAAAACGTGGACTAAATATAAGGGCAATCCTGTGCTTCCAAACCCTGGGATAAGCGATTTCAGGGATCCCAAGGTAATGTGGTATGAACAAGGCAAAAAATGGATCATGACTTTAGCAACAAAGGACAGAATCACTTTCTATTCCTCTCCAGATCTTAAAGCCTGGAAACGCGAAAGTGATTTTGGTGCCAACCTGGGCGCCCATGGTGGGGTTTGGGAATGCCCTGATCTATTCCCACTCAAAAGCAATGGTAAAACGGTATGGGTGCTTTTAGTTAGCATCAATCCCGGAGGCCCTAACGGAGGTTCTGCAACCCAGTACTTTACAGGAAACTTTGATGGGAATAAATTTGTGCCAAATTCTACAAAAGAGAAATGGGTGGATTATGGAACCGATAATTATGCAGGGGTTACCTGGTCTAACACCGGCGACAGGAAGATATTTCTTGGCTGGATGAATAACTGGCAGTATGCCAACCAGGTGCCTACCAAGGCATGGCGTGGTGCTATGACACTTCCGAGAGAACTATCGCTCGCAAGTGTTGATGGAGCGTATTATCTTCGTTCGTTACCTGTAAAGGAAATTTCGCCATCATTAAAGCCTGTTTATAAGAAAGGACCTGTTACTATTGATAAGGAGATTGATCTTTCTGCATATGCCAAGCCTCTGGATGGAAAGTTCAAACTCGATCTTAGCCTTGAAAATACCAACGACTTTAATATTATATTATCGAACGTTAACGGACAAAAGCTGATTATAGGCTATGACAAAAAGAACAACAGTTACTTTATCGACCGGACACTATCTGGCGAAACATTATTTGAAAAAGGATTTGCCAAAAAACATCGTGCGCCCAGGTTACTGGCCAATAAGGAAATCCATATTAGCTTGATCCTGGATGTAGCATCCATAGAACTTTTTGCCGATAACGGATTAACTGTGATGACAGATATCTTCTTTCCAAGTAGTTCTATTGAAACAATCAAGATTCAAAGTAAAGCCGTTAGTAAGTTAACCAGTCTTTCTCTGTCAAAGATTAACCAGAAGCAATCAAAATAGTATAAGGGTTGTATCTTAAATATAGATTTGTCATCCTGAACCTGTCGAAGGGCAACATGACAGCATTTGAAGTGAAATCGCCTTTATGATACAACCTCTTATAATAAAACTTTAATCACCAAAACCCTGGCAAATAAATATCCTGTAAGTATTCATTGAAATATAGGCCAATGGCGTTTCCCCGAAATTATTATTACCTTGTATTTTTAAGTTAATGTATATTTGTCGGACGAATGATCAACATTAATCACACGGATGAAAAGTCTTTATTGCTTCAATTGAAAAACGGTGATGAGCGTGCATTTGAAATACTATACAATAACTATAAATTCCGGATCGCCGGAAATTTATTCAAACTTCTCAAATCTGACGACCTGGTAAAAGAAATGCTGCAGGAGCTTTTTTTTAAAATATGGGAAGTGCGGACACAGATTGATCCCGAAAAGTCTTTTAAATCTTACCTCTTTCGCATAGCGGAGAACCTGGTGCATGATTATTTTCGGAAAGTGGCAAAAGACAAACGTTTACTGACTAAAATAGTTGCTTCAAGTTCAGAGCTTTATCTTCATGTTGAAGAAGATATGCTGAGTAAAGAAGATGCTCAAAAATTGCAGAACGCTATAAACCTTATGCCCCCTCAGCGTAAAATGGTATTTACACTCTGCAAATTAGAGGGTAAATCTTATAAAGAAGTAGAGGAGATTATGGGCATTAGTGCCAAAACCATCAGTAGCCATATGCTGCAAGCCAATAGGTTTCTTAAAACGTATTTTAGAGATTCTCCTACACTTACCATTTCCATAGTTTTAGGTATTTTATTCAAAGGCTTTTGATCCTGATCGTTATTTTTGGAAATTAATTGTTAATTTTTTATTAACTGACTAAGGATATTTTTGCTTAGCTCCGTATTAGCTGTAAAAATTGAACCTTGAAGCCATCCGATCAACTCCATATTCTCTTCAAAAAATACCTTAATAATAGCTGTAGTCTTGAAGAAACACAGCGGCTGATGAGTTATTTTCAACTTGATGAAGATCAGGAAGTGTTGAAAGATCTCATTATCGGCGCTTTAGAAATTGAGGACGAACGTTATGAAACTGATCCTGCCATTGCTGGGGTACTGGCTAAGGTAGACCGGGATCTGTTCGTTCAGATTCATGAATCAGCACAAGCCGTACCTGAAGGTAAAAATAAAATACTTAAACTCTGGTTACAAATTGCTGCTGTTTTAGCTGTAGTGTACCTGGGTGTTTATTTTTTCAATAACCAACCGGAAAAGGTTGCCACTGTTCCCAAAGTTACTTTATATGATATCAAGTCAGGGGGCTATGGTGCTACACTTACCCTGGCAAATGGCAGGAAGGTCAGCTTAGCAAATGCGTCTAAAGGTGAAATAGGAAGGGAATCAGGAATAGTCATCACTAAATCAGGCGACGGCAAACTGGTGTACCAGGTTAGTGAAAAGGTTTCGGATCCAAATGCTTCCAATACCCTGTCTACCGCCCGTGGAGAAACCTATCAGGTACGGTTGCCTGACGGATCGCTAGTATATTTAAATGCCGCTTCCAGCCTCACCTATACCACCTCCCTCATTGAAAATGGAAAACGGATAGTTAACCTCAGCGGTGAAGGATATTTTGAAGTAGCGAAGGATAAGCAACACCCATTTATTGTAAAAACAAATCGGCAGGAAGTAGAAGTATTGGGAACTCATTTCAACATCAGCAGTTATGCCGATGATGAAGTGGAAAAAACCACCTTACTGGAAGGAAGCGTGAAGCTCTCAGCATCGGGTAACTACAAATTGCTAAGACCAGGGCAACAAGCAAGGCTATCCGCTGGCAAAATAAAGATTATTGAAACGGATACCGATCTGGCTGTTGCCTGGAAAAATAATGAATTTGTAATCGAAAGTGAAAACATCGAAACAATCATGAAAATGATCAGTCGCTGGTATAATTTGGAGGTTGTTTACATCGGTGAAAAAACCACCCAGCGTTTCAGCGGCAAAGTTTCAAGATTTGATAAACTGTCAAAAGTACTTGAAATCGTAGAATCAACAGGGGAAGCTCGTTTCGATTTAAAAGGGCGAACAGTCTATGTATCAAAATAAACAAACTAAACTATTAATAGAATACTAACCTTAAACCAACAAATGAAAAAAAGATTACACTAACTCAAGACATGTTAAACGAAACCAGGCCCCGATTAGCCATCAGGACCTGGCAAAAGTTTGGAACATTCAATTAAAAATCAAACTAATAACCGCAGTCCTCCGTACGGTCCAACGCAAAAGAGGCTGCTTAACCAAACCGACTACTAATGTATCAAAATTCAAGGAAATTTGGTATGCCTAAACGGCTGTACCTTAAATTATTGCTAACTATGCGCTTAACCATCGTAATTATAATAGCGTGCTTTTTGCAGGTGAGTGGGTCGAGCTTTGCCCAAAAAGTGACTTTAACCAAGTCGAATGCTTCACTCCGATCTGTCTTCAAAGCGCTTAACCAACAGACAGGTTACAATTTTTTTTATACGGACAATTTGTTGGAAAATTCGTCGCCAGTGACCATCAATGTTAAAGATGCAGAATTGTCTGCTGTACTTACCCAGATTTTTGCAGCGCAAAACCTTGATTTTGTTATCCATAACAAGACTGTGGTCATCAAAGCAAGTGAACTGGCCAGGCAGGAGGTTATTTCCGGTTTTGTAGGCGATGCCAAAGAACGCAAGCCCATCCCGGGCGTTACAGTATCGATTAAGGGAACAAAGTCTGCCGTTCAGACGGATAAGAATGGAAAATTTACCATCAGTATTTCAGCAGGTGCAACCTCCTTGGAGTTCAGATTTGTAGGTTATAAAACCGTTGATGTGCCCATCTCACCTAATTCGAATTATACCATTTACATGGAGGAGAATCAGGTTACGCTAAATGAGACGGTGATTACAGGGATGGTTGACCGGAAGGTAAGTACCTATACCGGGGCTGCCAAAACCATAACTGCTGCCGAGCTTAAGGCGGTGAGTCCGGTAAATATTTTTGCCGGCATTGCTGCCCTTGATCCATCTTTCAGAATGATTCCCAACAACAAGATAGGCGGGAATATCAACGCGCTTCCGGAAGTGACCATGCGTGGGCAAACGTCTTATCCAACCCTGGGTTCGGAGCTTGTTGGAAACCCAAATACACCATTATTCATTCTTGATGGATTTCAGGTTTCTTTACAGGCAATCGTAGACCTGGATATGACAGTTATAGAGGGCAAGCCATTAATGCCGAACGATATAAAGCAGTGGTGAGCGGTGTTAATACAGACTGGAAATCTATTCCCGTTCAAACAGGAATCAACAACAGAACCAACCTGTCATTACGTGGGGGCGACCAGTCTTTAACTTTCAACCTTACTTTTAGTGGGAATTTTTTACAGGGAGTAATGAAGGAGCAGGACAGGAAAAATTATTCGGGAAGTTTTACACTGAGTTATAAAACCAATAAATTAACGTTCCAAAACAATACAATTGCAACTCAGGTCATTTCTAATGATTCGCCTTATGGGGAATTTAGTCAGTACCTGGATCTGAATCCATACTGGAAACCTTACGATGAAAACGGTAATGTAAACAAGTACCTGGAAAACATCGATTTGGGCTTCGGTGTAGGAAGTTCTGTGGTCTTAAACCCATTGATGGATATTAATTATAATACCATTAACAACAGAAATAAGAATTTTAATTTAAGAAACAATACCACTGTACGTTACGACTTTAGTAAATCATTATGGTTTAATGGTGCACTGGGAATCACAAAAGTAAACGGAACAATAGATAATTTCTATTCCGCATTAGACAGCCGTTTCAATGGTATTGCAGATTTAAGTGCGCGAGGTACCTATTCGAAAGACAACAGTGAGGCCTTTACGATGGACGGAACAGGTTCTGTGAACYACAATCAGAATTTTGGAAAGCACGGCATTACTGTATATGCAGGATTCAGGCTTGCCAGCACAAGCTTAAATTCATATAATGTATCTACGCAGGGTTTCCCTTTCGATCGTCTGGACAACATCTTGTTTGCTGCGCAGTATTTAAACAGCAGGCCTACCGGAACTGAAAGTACAATAAACAATCTTTCCTATACAGGGAGTGCAAATTACTCTTATGATAACCGGTATTTTACCGATTTTACTTATACTAGAGATGGCTCTTCTGCTTATGGAGAGAATAATAAATTTGGCAATTTCTGGTCTGCAGGTTTAGGATGGAACATCAATAATGAGAAATTTCTTAAAGATAGCAAAACAATCAACTTGCTGAGGATTCGTGGCAGCTATGGTTCTACAGGTACATCTGTACAAGATCCTTACGCCGCACAGTTCAGGTACAATTTAGGTACATCAACTGGTTATTTCGGCGAAGTAGGGGCTTTTCCCGGCGCACTTGGCAATCCCAACCTGAGCTGGCAACAAGTACTGAAGTCAAACATTGGTATTGCTTCATCATTTCTGGATAACCGTTTGACTTTTAATGCAGAATTTTATAATGAAGTAACTCAAAATGCGCTGACTACAGTTTCGCTGGCACCTAGTACCGGTTTCCCTTCGTATACCGAAAATTTAGGTAAAATTCAAAATAGGGGATTGCAATTCGACCTGGGTTATACCATACTATCTGAACCTCGCAAAGGCTTAAAGTGGAATGTTTCTGTAAACGCCGCCACTAACAAATCTGTATTGAAAGAACTTTCTGGTAAACTTAAAGCCTTTAACGCTGCATTAAATACGAATAACGCCAATCAGACTTCCGAAAATGCACAGTTCATTGAGGGGCAGTCGACCACGGCTATTTATGCGGTAAGGTCGCTAGGCATTGATCCGGTTACTGGCCAGGAAGTTTACCTGAAAGCAGATGGTACCCCAACATTTGTGTGGGACGTTAATGATAAGACCTATGTTGGCGATACCCGCGCCAAGTGGACAGGTGCCATCAATTCAAACTTCCTATATGCAGGTTTTGCCTTAAATTTTAGCTTCAATTATAATTACGGTGCTGATCTGTATAACAGTACATTATTAAACCGGGTAGAGGCCGTTGATGCACGCAACAACGTAGACCGAAGAGCGTACGACCTGGGTTGGACGGGACCTGGAAGTTTGAGCCCATACCGTAGAATTACAACCTTCCCGACACCAACAAAGCTTACTTCACGCTTTGTTCAACGCGATAATAACATTCAGCTCAGCTCAATTAATTTGAGTTATCAGTTCAAAACCGCATTGGTAAAAAAGTTAGGCTTGCAGAACCTTAGTGTTAGTGCCACTACGAACAACCTGGGCACCTTTAGCTCCATTGAAATTGAACGTGGTACAGATAATCCTTTTGCCAGAGAATATACATTCGGCTTAAGTGCAAGATTTTAAATTCAAAAGATAAATTCATATCCCAATGAAAAGAACAATATTAATTATAGGAATTCTGGCAATAGGTGCGATGTTTTCCGGTTGTAAGAAATTTTTGGATGTACAGCCCAAAACGAGTCTGTCGGAAGAACAGCTGTTTACTTCAGAAGTTGGTTTTCAACAGGCTTTATCAGGCGTATACGGACAATTGGCTGGTAGCAATCTTTACGGAGATAACCTTTCTATGGGCTTTGTTTCTGCCCTGGCACAAAATTATTCAACACTCAATACCAGCGCAGGTATTTCGTTGCAACAAACACAACTCTTAAACTATGCTTCAACGGAAGTAGCAGGATACACCAATGCCATCTGGTCTTCCAGTTACAGTGCAATTGCTGCAGCAAATAAAATAATTGCAAATACAGAAACAAACCGTTCTGTACTAACCAATAATTCATATGCACAGCTGCGCGGTGAAGCCTTAGCTTTAAGGGCGTTTATACATTTTGATTTATTACGTATGTTCGGTCCTGAATATACTGCGGGTGCTAATTTAAAAGCCATCCCTTATAAAAAAGATGTAAACGAAAACGCAATTATACCTGCTACAACTGCTGACGTGGTCAAATTTGCTTTAGCCGATCTGAAAGAGGCTGCAGATCTGTTGCTAACGGTTGACCCGATCGTGACCAGCGATTTGAGGAGCAGACGGAATAAATTGAATTATTACGGCGTAAAAGCATTGGAAGCAAGAATAGAGCTATATAGCGGCGATAAATCAGGCGCTGCTGCCGCTGCAAATGTAGTGATCAGTTCGGGTAAATATACGTTCGTAACCCAGGCTGCGGCCGGTGCCATTAGCTCAGGATTGGTGGTACGCGACCGCCTATATTTCAATGAGCAGGTATTTATGATCAGGGTTAGGGATATATTGCCAACTGTACAGCGTTACTTCAGATTTAGAGGTACTGTAGATCAAACCCTTACGCGTACCCCTGCTAACTTTGCTACTTTGTACGAAACTTCATCGGGCGGTGGTACAGACATCAGGTTCGTTTACCGTTTAGAGCAGGATGGAGGAGGCTTGTTCCCATCTAAGTTCTGGCAAGCCTCTACCGCTACCACTACAATTACCGATAATTTATTAGATCAGTATGTACCGGGCATACGTCTTTCAGAAATGTACTACATCCTTGCTGAAACTGCAGAAACACCAGCTATAGGCGTTGGGCATTTAAATACGGTGCGCCAAAACAGGGGGCTTTCCAATCTGGCAACAACGCTCAGCGCTACAGATCTTACAGCTGCAATCACCAAGGAATACCAGAAAGAGTTTTATGCAGAAGGCCAGTTGTTTTTTTACTATAAGCGTATTAAAGCACTAAGAATGCAATTCCGCAACATCAACATGACCCCAGCGGACTACAAACTCCCGATTCCAGATGCTGAACTTCAATTTAACCCGAATTATGGAAACTAATCAAACTCGTATTATGAAATACTTATCATATATATTGATAGTAGCCTGTCTTTTTTCCTGCAAGAAAGAAGCAGTCGATACCTATCAGGGAAGGGATGGCATAAGTTTCTTTGCCTACACTTACGAACTTTTGCATACCACTGCAGTAAGAAGCTACTCTTTTGCGCTGCAAGCGACTCAAAAGCAAAGAGACACCTTATTTATACCAATGCGTATCACCGGGAAGTTATCCGATAAACCGCGCACGGCGCTGCTGAAAACGGCTCAGGGAACTACCGCAACTGCAGGCGTAGATTTTGAGCTGAAAGAATTCACTGTTCCGCCGGGAGCATCCACATTTAAGTATCCGTTGATATTGATCAATTCTACTGGAATGGCCAATAATGTTTACAGGATTGTACTGGAGCCCACAGAAACTAAAGACTTTACTTTAGGTACTTTTGGACAGACACCTGCTATTAACATCTTTACGGAAGAAAACTTCAGGTATCTGAAGGTTGATGTAACCAGTCAGTATATCGAACCTGCTTATTGGAGCATCTATCTCCTTGCTGATTTCGGGGAATTCAGTGCCGTAAAATACAAGTTCATGGTGAAGACTTTGGGTATAACCGATTTTTCTTACGACAAGATTGGTTCTGACGGTTTACTGAACTTTCCGGTTACCTTAAGGAATGCGCTGGCCGCTTACGAGGCTGCAAATGGTCCATTGTTAGATGAGAACGGTCAACAGATATCGTTCCCTTAATTTAAAATATTATGCATTTAAAATACCTTTTAAAGCTCATCCCGGTTTTTATTGTAATCATGTTGGCATTTGCTGCCTGTAAAAAAGACAATCAATCGTTTAAATATGAGCAAATCAACGACATTAAGATTACTGATGCAATAACCGCTTTTACGGTTCCTCAACTGGATTCGCTGATCATCACACCAACATTGGCCCAAACAATGCCCGAAGGTGATTCATTTACTTATAGCTGGACAATTGATTCGACAACGATTGCCAAAACTAAAAATTTACGCATTAAAGTAACTTTAAGTCCGGGCACGTATTCCATAATTTACAGAGTGACAAGTAATAAAAATGGTATTTACACGCTGAAGCGTTATACCATCACAGTAAATGGTGTTTATCCGGATGGCTGGTATGTGCTCAACAGCAAGGATGGAAAAGGCAAAGCTTCTTTGATCCGTACGGATGATGTGATTTTTGAGAACCCTATGGAAGTAGCCAACAATAAAACCTATCCGGGAAAACCATTGGCCTTATACAATTTTGGAAAAGGCGGTTTCTTTTATTATTTCACTGATCAAAATGTGTATCGTTTTAACATGAACGACTGGTTAGAACTTGGTGATAAAAGTTCGATACTTCCTGGTTTGGCAACACCGCTTCCATTTAAAACTGCACCGGCATTTATCATGAATACCTCAAAATTTGAGCAGTATATCGTTGCAGACGGGAGTTTGTATGTTGGCGTTTCAGGAACAAACTCAGAAAATCTGAAACCCCTCTCACAACGCATTCCAGGCAATTATGATTTATTCCCGGGTGTTTTTCCAGGCAATTTTAACACCACCTATTTTTACGATAATGCAACAATGAGTTTTATGCAGATGGGAATTTTGTCAAGAGTCCTTGAGCCATCGCCTGCAACACCATCGAGACCTTTCGATATGGCAAATGTAGGTAAGAAAATGATTGCTTATGATCGTGGCGTAACAACCTTATCCCAGGAAGGTATTGAGTGGTATTACATCATGGAAGACAATAATGGTCGTTACCTGATGTCGTTAACAGGCGACTCAGACAACAGTTTCCCTGGCGTTAACCAAAAAATGACGAACAGTCCGGAAATAGGAAGCGCAACTAACTTCGCAACCTCATCAATTTTAAAACAACTCTATTACACTGTTGGCAACAAGGTTTATTTGCACGATATGCTTGCAAATGCCGCACGTCTGATTTACACTTTCCCATCAGGATACGTAATTAAAGACATTGAAATGTTGCGTAGCACCAGTAAACAATTGGTAATCGGTGTTAATAATGGTGCAACGGGTGAAGTTTATTATTTCAGTATTAATGGCCAAGGGGAATTTAGTAATGGTACTTATGCCAAGAAATTTACCGGCTTTGGTGAAATTATACAAATTGCTCCTGCCAGACAAAACCTATAGAAAACCCAATTGAATTATATTAATTATTTAACAAATACGATAATGAAAAAAATAGTCCTGCTCATTGCAATCCTGGCTATAGGAAAGTCTGCATTTACTCAGCAGGCACAGCCTGCTTATAAGGCAAGTCTCGATTCTCTGAAGATCTTTATTGATCTTTCAAAAAAAGAAGCCATTCTTAACCGTTTGGTCAAAGCCCATCCTAACGACAATTTTGACCAATACAGAGCTAAATTGGCCGAAAACTTTGTGATTGCAAAAAACTCAGCCAAGGCCTTACACTATTTCAACCAGATTGAACAAACCGCAAGGATCATGTATGTTGAAACAGTTGCGACAGGTATTATGACCTACGATTTGAAAGCTGCTGAAACATTGGTTGGACAAGAATTGAATAACCCAAAAAATGCGAAAGAAGAGCGGTTATTTTTGTTACAACTATATAGTCAGGTGCCAGATAAAATGGGCGACCATAACAAAGCTTTTGCCGCCATTAAGGAGTGCTATGAGCAGGCTACCAGAAAAAGTGCAGGATTAACTGCGCAATATTATTATTTGATGAGTAAAACTGGCAGGTACCAGGAAGCACTTCCAGAGCTGGAAAAAGCAGTTTTGTTAGGCTTGGCGGATGATGATTTTAAGAATGAACTGAAAAAGGCCTATATAAGTGTGCATCCGGGGAAAGATTCAAATGCTTACCTGGCTACTTTAACCAAGCAGTTTGACGACAAATATAAAGCAGAAATAGCAGCCAAAATGATAACGGAGCAGGCACCTGAATTTAAAGTCAAAGACATAAATGGCAAAGAAGTATCCTTGTCAGACTTTAAAGGAAAGACCATTGTTCTTGATTTTTGGGCAACCTGGTGCGGACCCTGTAAAAAATCACTGCCGGCGATGCAAATGATGGTTAATAAATATAAAAACGACCCGACTGTAAAGTTTTTGTTTATACACACCTGGGAAACGGTTCCAAACCCCAAACCTGATGCGGTGAACTATTTGTTAACCCATGACCTGGATTTACCATTATATATGGATACTAAAGATTCCGTTACAAAAAAGAATCCTGCAGTATCGTCATTTGGCGTCTCAGGAATCCCCGCAAAGTTTATTATTGATGGCAATGGTAAAATTCGTTTCAAGGAGCTGGGATTGCTTTGGCCAAATGAGGTTGCCGTCAGGCAACTTTCAACCATGATAGAATTGTCCCGTTAAAATGTAATCACCCAAAGAAACTTATAGAAAACAAACTGTATGAAAAAATTATTTTTAATATTCCTGTTGCTGCCTTTTATCGGTACGGCCCAAGTTAAAGGCACACATTTTGAACATGGGCTTTCCTGGCAGCAGGTAAAAGATAAAGCTAAAAAAGAGAACAAATACCTTTTGGTAGACTGCTTTACAACCTGGTGCGGCCCTTGCAAATACATGGCCAGTACCATTTTTCCGCAGGAAAAGGTCGGCRAATTCTTCAACAAAAACTTTGTAAATGTTAAGATACAGTTCGATCAAACCAAAAATGATAGCGAAGAAGTTAAAAGTTGGTATGCGGATGCCCAATCGATGAGCAAAGAGTTCAAGATAAATGCCTATCCTACCTTTCTGATCTTTTCTCCGCAGGGCAAGCTCGTACACCGTATTGTAGGCGGTGGAGAGGCAGATGAATTTATCGCCAAAGCGAAGATGGCACTGAACCCAGAAACCCAATATTACACGCTACTGAAAAAAAGCGAGTCTGGAAATGCTGCTCCTGAGACCCTGAAACAGCTGGTTGCTGCCGCACAGGCGAAATACCCAACAGTAGACATCAGTAAAGCCACCGAACTGATAAAGATTCAGGTTTTTCATGCCGAAAAAAAATGGGACAAATTTCAGCCGGCAATACTAAGTTATATGAAAAAATACGGTGCCGAAGTAAGCGCTGATATGTTGAATTTCTTTGCATGGGCGGTTTTTGAAAACTGTAAAGATACTAACTGTATTACTGAGGCGCTGAGCTGGAGTAAACGCAGCGTGGATGAGACCCAAAACAAGGAGCCTGCCTACCTGGACACCTATGCCAACCTGCTGTATAAGCTGGGCAAAAAGGACCAGGCGATTGCCATGCAGCAGAAAGCGGTGGACCTGGTTGCAGCCGAAAATAAAGCGAAATACCAGGTTACGTTGGAGAAAATGAAAAAAGGCGAATAAACCTTTAAGATTAAGTAAAAGGGATGCAGTTCATGACACTGCATCCCTTTTTTTATTGTGTCCTGACATAGGCCTCAGCAATAAGGTTGTGCTGTAAGCAAGCATCTCCATGCCGAAATAACGCAGCCAACTTACCATATATAAAATAATCCTGCATTTAAAAATCGTACTCCGTTTACCGAGGCAAGTTAAAAATTCACGCTAATTTTTGAGCTCAAGCAAGCCGCGAATCAATGAATTGCGATTCTTGATGGCTAGAATATTAATTATAGTTAGTCCTGAAAATATTTTTTTGCATACCTAAGTATCAAAGTTGATATCATGTGTCCTTATGGAAATCAGCGCTCAAAAATCTGATCTAAATAAAAGGTCGTAAGGCCAGGGGGGGATTTGAGATAGCGATTACCTGGAAAAACATGAAGTTGCAGTCAGGGTCGATAAAATCAATAAATGGGAATGAATGTATTTTGCAGACAGATCTGCCAATAAGCATAAATGGAGCAAAGACCAGCTCCAAAAAAAATACCGGAGGTTATGAGACTAAGTTTAAAACCAGTAAAAATAAAACCTATCAATTGACCGCTTTATAGCAAAAAAGTTGGTCGTTCCCGATAAGGTTTAAAAATGCCAAATTGAATGCTAAAATATCACATCAGGAAGATTCTTCTTAAGCGTTAATTTCAAGTTTATACCCTTTACCCCTTATAACAACGATGTTGATATTGGGATCGAGTTCCAGTTTTTTTCTAAGTTTTGATATGAACATATCCAAGCTTCGGCCCACAATAACACCTTCATCTTCCCATATCTCTTTTTGTAACCGGCTTCTGTCTATAGTCTCATTGGGAGATAATGCGAAAATAAGCAATACACGGGTTTCCGTTCCGGTTAGTTCTATTGTTTTTCCATGTATTGTGAGCTTCCGATTTTTTGCATCGAACAATACCGAGCCCAAAGTGAATAGGCCAGTGTACTCCCCTTTAGGTAAAGTTTTTCGCCGCTTAACAGCGCTCAAAAAAATAAATCCAACAAAGGCTAAAAGTGGCAGGCCAGCCAGAAGATATCTATTTTTGGCTGTATTTATGCCCGTCGGTTTGAATTTAATGTTGATCATGTAACATGCCTTAGGCTGTTTTCTTCCTCTGCAGGTTACAATATCATCTTTTTTGTTTTTGGATATGGCATATCCATAAGCTACACTGGCATTGCCACAGTTTAGTACGTTAACAACATAATCACTTGTGAGCGGATCTTTGGTAAACAAACGCTGAGTGGTATTCACCAGGGAGTCGGGTTGAAAAGTTAGCTCATTCTCAAATGTGATCTGGTATTCATTTTCAGCGATCTTTTTTATGGGAAGAACCCTCGATATACTGTCGCCCGATTGGAGGAGTAGTTCGTGCCCGATCCGGCGGAGCAAAACTTCTCTTCTTGAGATATCAAAGTCGTCACTGCCAGTCATACTGAAAGCCACGCAGATTACAGAAATAAACGAAAGTAATATTAATCCGAACAGGTATTTGTGCTTCCCATAGAGGAGATTTCGAATAAGATCCATTTGTCGAGTTTTTATTTACAAAGTTTACATTTTTATTTGCAATCCTGGTTCTTCAGACGGAAAGATATCAAAGTAATTTCGATGAATCAATTTTATAGGATAAGAAACCATCATGATTTTGCCGAAGTTAGCAGGATATAAAATTAAATCATGATCCTTCATCTCAGTTAAAACCTGCGTAATAATATTCCTTCATTCACTTTCCATCTTCTTTTTTCGTAACTTCTATACAAAAATGGTATTTTTCGTCGATGGATGTGATTGCAAATTTTCCTATACTCGATATCAGTGAATTCTGGCCCGAGCAAGATTCGGGAAATAACTTGCTGTATCATGAAATAATTGGAAAAAGGCATATCGAAAAACCACATAAACATGATTTTTTCCTTTTTATGCTTTTTGAGGAGGGTAGCGGCATGCACACCATCGATTTTGTAGATCACCAGGTCGCCGGGAGTCAGTTGCACTTATTGTTTCCCGAGCAGATCCATAAATGGGAGCTCGGCGAAGAAACCCACGCCCATCAACTTATGATTAGTAGGGGTATATTCGAAACGCTGGCCAATTCTTTACGTTTTTCATTAATCTTATACCAAAATTATCCGGTAATAAACTTAAGTACCGAAGCTTATGGAAAAATCCTGTACGAATTTCAGCGCATCAGATCCGAACTCGCAAAGCCTGCCATACTTTGGGAAATTATCAATGCCAGGATCAGGCTTATTGCGCTGATGGTTAGTGAAGAGGCAGAAACATTGTTCAATAACCAAACGGTTTATCAAACCAAACCGATGCTGTTTAAATACCGCTCGCTGATCGATATGCATTATAAGAAGGAAAAACTTGTTGGGTTTTATGCCGATCAGTTAAGTATTTCAGCAAACTATCTGAACATGCTCTGTAAAAAACATTTTCATGTATCGGCCACGGCGCTCATTCAAGAACGTTTAATCCTAGAAGCAAAACGGATTTTACTGACTACCGAAAGGCCTATTAAAGCGATTGCCTTCGATCTTGGGTTTTATGACGTCGCTTATTTCTCTAAATTCTTTAAAAATCAAACCCGAATTACTCCACGCGCATTTCGCGAACAGTTATGAATTGAGCAGGATATAGGCTGTAAATTCGATAAATAAGTATAGATAGTTATAAATGATACAATTTTTAATATAAATCCTACTATTCATAAACATAACAGAAGGTTATTTTTGTAATAAAGAATCCTGTTATGATAAACCCAAATTCGATCTCGAGAAAAGATTTTATTAAAAGCTCATCTATTTTGCTTGCAAGCACCTGTTTATTGTCAGCAGAACAGGCCATTGCAGATGAAAATGTAGACCCTTTCTCAGGAAAAACTTTGACCTTAAAAAATGTTAGGCTCGAAACGGGATTCGAATATGATCAGGATGAGGTAATCAAAACGAAAACCGAACTTTTTATTATTGAGATTGAAGATGGTAAGGTGAAGCGTGTTCTTCCTAATAAGCCTAATACAAAAGCAATCGATGCAAAGGGATTGTTAATGCTCCCGGCTTTCAGAGATATGCACATTCATTTGGATAAAACCTATTATGGATTGCCGTGGCAGGCGCATTTGAAGAAGAATAGATCTGTAAAGGATATGATTGCTTTCGAACAACAGATAATCCCTGAGCTGTTAAAAACGTCTATACCACGTAGTGAAAAATTAATTGAGTTACTTCAATCTTACGGAACAAGTTATGCAAGGTCGCATGTAAATATCGATCCTACCTCTGGATTAGACTCGCTGAAGCATTTAGAAACCGCATTATTGCATAAAAAGAAATCTTTTCAGGCAGAGCTGGTGGCTTTCCCACAGCATGGCATCTATTATACTAAATCTGCGGAACTGCTGAAAGAAGCAGCCAAAATGGATATAGACTTTATTGGTGGCCTTGATCCAACTTCTATAGATGGTGGTATTGAAAAACATATGGATTTTGTGGTGCAACTGGCATTGGACAATGGAAAGGGGATCGATATCCACCTCCACGAACCAGGCGAATCTGGTTTGAAAACAATCGAATACCTGATTGATAAAGTAATGGAAAACCCAGTGCTGAAAGGAAAAACCTATGTGAGCCATGCTTTTGCATTGAGGTATCTCGATAAAACAAAAACCGAAGAAATTGCTGAAAAACTTGGCGCTGCAAAAATGGGAATAGCTTCAACCATTCCGCTTTCTGGTAACCCAATGCCAATCCCTGCATTGTACAAGTATGGCGTAGAAGTGGTAGCTGGTAATGATTGTATCGTTGACCATTGGAATACTTTTGGCACAGGAAGCATTTTGCGAAAGGCGAATATAGCTGCTCAAATTTATGGCTATCGTACAGAATTTGAACTTTCAAGGATCTTGAAACTGGCTACTGGTAATATCCTTCCGCTAGATGATAAGGGAAATAGACAATGGCCTAACACAGGCGATAAAGCCAATCTGGTACTTGTTGATGCCAGTTGCTCTGCAGAAGCGGTATCAAGGGTATCACCTGTTAAATCACTGATACATGCTGGAAACCTGGTTTTCTGATTAAATGAAAATGAATTGAAATATTTCTGATAGAATAAGCTTATGACCTGTGTTTTTTGTGAAAAAATCTTATCTTGATTTTACACACAAATAAATTTTAAGGATATGAAAATCACATTAGACACAAAATCCCTTTTATTGGGTTTTTTGGGCGCAGGCTTAATGTTTACGGCCATCAGTTTTAAAAACGGACAGGATCAAACCGGTGGAAGGTACCGCACCGAAGTAAACGCCAACAATCTTGTCGTTATCCTCGATACTGAAACCGGAAATTATATCATTGGCCCAGGCATACAGT
>NZ_JBFTRT010000211.1:0-7854 GCF_056399685.1 Pedobacter sp. 01N416 | reverse complement strand
GTTGATGGAGTTCCGTTGGATAATTCGACGGCAGGTTCTGATAACAATTACGATTTTGGTAACAATGCAAATGATATTGATCCAAATAACATAGAAAGTATCAGTATTTTAAAAGGATCAGCAGCAACAGCCTTATATGGTTCACGTGGATCGAACGGTGTTTTGATTGTTACAACTAAAAAAGGAGCAGCAGGCAAATTGAAGGTAGATCTTTCTACAGCTACTACTTTAACCAATGTAGCATCTGTTTATAAGCTTCAAGATCAATTCGGGCAGGGCTGGGATGGTACTTACATTCCTTCTGAGAATGGTAACTGGGGTCCAAAATATGATGGTCAACTGAGATCATGGGGCGCAATAGTTGATAACTCTCAATTGTTRAAACCTTTTTCATTCATTAAAAACAATGTTAGGGATGCGTTAACTACAGGTATAGAGTTAAATAATAATATTGCCTTGAGTGGAGGAAATGACAATAGTACGGCTTATTTTTCTTATGGTAATATTTACAGCAATGGCTATCTTCCGTCTGATAATGATTCGTATAAAAGAAACAACTTTACCTTAAAAGGATCAACCAAATACGGAAATTTCTCCGCTGATGCATCTTTAAACTATGTTGGTAAAACTACAAAATTTATCAATCAGGGAGGTGGCAATTCAGGTATCGGTTCTTCATTTTATGAAGATATCCTACAGATCCCTGGCGATATTCCAATTAAAGATCTTCAAGATTATAAAAACAAATTCTTTAACGTTGACAATTATTTTACTCCTTATGCAGAAAATCCTTATTACTCTATTTATGAGAATGGAAGTAGGTACAAGAGTGACCGCGTGTATGGAAATATTAATTTGAATTACAAAGCAGCAAGCTGGTTAAGTTTTCAATTCCAACAAGGTGCTGATATTGATAATGCCATTAGCAAAATCTGGCATAATAAAAATGCACCGAGCCCAGGTAGTTATAATGCAGGTGGGAACATTGAAGGTTCTTCGAGAGCAGCAGATGCCGGTGATGTAATCGATGGATCTGTAAAAACGTTTGAGTACGATTCGAAATTAAATGCACTATTTAACACAGAATTAAATAGCCACTTCGATTTAGATGGTTTAATTGGTGTTAACTACAATGATCGTGGTTCAAGGGTATTGACTACGGGTATCGAAGATTTAGCAATACCAGGTTTTTATCAGATTAATAACTCAGCAAACAAACCAACATCAACAAGTGCAGAATCACATCGCCGCTTATTTGGCGCGTATGCATCCGCAACACTAGGTTACAACAAATACCTATATTTAACACTAACAGGTAGAAACGATTGGTCGTCAACACTTCCACAGAACAACAATAATTACTTCTACCCTGCTTCGAGTTTAGCTTTCATCGCTTCTCAAGCCATAGATTTAACCAAAACACCCATCAGCTTTTTAAAATTTAGAGCAAGTTATGGCGAAACAGGAAGTGATACAGATCCTTATCGTGTATTTAACAGCGCCACAAGAACATCCGTTCCTTTAGGCTTTGGAACCTTAACTTTTCCTGTTTTTGGTGTACCAGGCTACTCAATCTCTAACCAGTTGAACAGTAATAACTTTAAACCAGAACGTGTTAAAGAGGTAGAGTTGGGTGCTGAGATTAGGTTTTTAAAGGATCGTATTGGAATCGATGCAACTTATTACAATAAATTAAGAAAAGATCAAATTATCCCATTGCCTATTGATCCAGCAACGGGCTATTCATCATACATTGTAAACTTTGGTTCGGTTCGTAACAAGGGCGTAGAAATTGCCGTAAATATTAAACCAATCAAAACAACGGATATTGACTGGAATTTAAATTACACGTTTACAAAAGAAAACAGTAAAGTAACCGAATTGCCGATCGGACTAGATAAGGTCGTTTTAAATTCGGCTTATGATGCGCAGTTTGTAGCCCGTGTTGGTCAACCATTAGGTATTATTGAAGCGCCTACACGTACTTATAGTCCAACAGGTCAGGTTATTGTTGATTCAAACGGATATCCAGTATATTCTTCTGAAAACGTAAGTTTTGGATCAACGGTGCCAGACTTCGTAATGGGATTGAGTAATCAGTTCCGTTATAAAGATTTTTCACTTTCATTTACGTTAGATTGGCATAAAGGTGGTGTGTTTTATTCAGGAACAGCCGATTTATTAAACTTCGTGGGTGCAGATGAAAAGACGACTTATAATGATCGCCGTCCGTTTATTGTTCCTAATTCTGTTCAAAAATTAGCTAACGGTACATACGTAGAAAACACTACTCCTATTACCGAAGCCAATACCGACGATTTTTACTACCATACATCAAATAAGGCTGATGCTTATGCTAACCGTATTTTAGATAGATCTTTCTTAAAATTAAGGGAAGCCACTTTAAGCTATAACCTACCTAAATCTATTGTGGGCAAAGTTGGCGCACAAAGAGCATCAGTCTCTGTTTTTGGAAGAAACCTTGTAACCTGGTTAGCTAAAACGAACAACACTATTGATCCCGAGGTTTCTAATTTCGGAAACGATTTAGGAAGTGAATTTGGTGAGTTTAGAACTGCTCCTCCTGTTAGGTTCTTTGGTGCATCATTAAAAGTTTCATTTTAATCTATCTTGTAATGAAAAATAATAACATAAAATATAAAGTGCTGATGTTATCAGCAATAGTGTTACTTGCCTTTGGATGTAAGAAGACGCTAGATATTAACGTAAGTCCAAATAACCCTTTAATTGAAACCACTACTCCTGAAGTGTTGTTTCCTTCAGCAGTAATGTCAACTACAGGTCGTGTTGGCGGTGATCTGACCATTTTGGGTGGCATTTGGGCTCAATATTACACACAGGCAAATGCTTCAAATCAATATAAAACAATTGATTCTTATGCATTAACCCGTAATGATTTTAACGGTAGTTATAATGAGTTATTCTCTGGTGCATTAGCTGATTATCAATTGGCTATAAACCTAGCTGTAGCAAAAAGTGATTGGCGCTATAATTTGATGGCCACGGTAATGAAAGCTTATACTTATCAAGTACTGGTGGATCTGTACGATAAAGTTCCATATACAGAAGCGTTAAAAGGCATTGATAATCTGCAGCCTAAGTTTGATGATGGCTATACTATTTACGTGGGCCTACTTGCAGAAATAGATGCAGCACTTGCGAAAGATTATACCAGTATTGCGTTAAGCAGTGACCAAAAGAAAACCGATTTTCTTTTTGGTGGCGATATGAGCCTTTGGACTAAATTCGCAAATACCTTAAAGTTAAAAATGTATTTAAGAATGGTTAATGCAAAACCTGCAGAAGCGCAGGCTGGTATTACAAAATTATATACAGATGGTGCGAACTTTTTAACCACCAGTGCAGGTATTGCTACATTTGATGGTACACCAGACAATAGTAATCCTTTTTATGAATATAATGTACGTCGTTTAAATACCACTACAAACTTGAGGGCTAGTAAAACCTTTACCAGTTGGTTGTCCGCAAATAACGATCCAAGGGTTAATTATTATTTTGGAACGGCTAGCCCTGTGCCAATAAACCAAGGTGATTATACTGCAACAGCAACCCAGCAGCCGACTTATGCAAGTGCAACAGTTTTTGCTCAAACGGCTAAAGATCCAGTTTGGTTTATTTCTGCAGCCGAGTCGTATTTCATGCAGGCAGAGGCGCTAGAACGCTACTATGGGGGTACAGGTGCTGCGGCTATGTATCAAAACGGTGTGAGGGCAGCTTTTACTCAAGTTGGATTAGCAGTAAGTGCAGTTCCTGCACCTTATCTAGTATATCCAGCAGGTACTTTTGAACAAAAACTAGAAAAGATAATTGTTCAAAAATGGGCCTCTTTCGCAGGCTCCCATAGCCTTGAAGGTTTCTTCGAACAAGAGCGTACGGGATATCCAAAAACAAGTACAGTATATTCGACAGATGCTAGCTATATCGCTGGCCAGTGGGTGTATTCGAAAAATGGAGTTACATCAGGGTTGTTTCCTAAACGTTTGGTGTTTCCTGCTTCATCAAGAGATAGAAACAGCAACACACCAACAGAGGTGCCAATTACGACTAAAGTTTGGTGGGGTAAATAGTATTTAATTGATAAAAAGATGAAAAGATATTTAACAATAATCATATTGGGAGTTATAAGTATGACTTATAGCTCTTGCAAAAAAGAGTCCTTTGACTATCCGGAAGGTTATGTAGGTATTTCCAAAATAACTGTGTTTCCAATACTAACTATGAAAGGTGATAAGTATGTTGCAGTTGCCAAAGGAGCAACTTATACGGATGCTGGCGCCACAGCAGTAGCAGGAACAAGTACTATTGAAGTAAAAACTACAGGTCTGCCAAATACAGCAACAGCTGGTGTTTATTTGATTACCTATGCAGCTACAAATACTGATGGTTTTTCTGCCACAGCAACTAGATCTGTGGTGGTTTATGATACTAAGGCAGATGCATTAGTGAATGATTTTTCGGGAAACTATTTGAGGGCGGCTACAGGAACAATCACAAAATGGACTAAATTGGCCCCTGGCGCTTATCTGGTAAATAACCCCGGCGGTGCAGCAACTGGGACAACAGTCAACGTAATTGCCATTAACCCTACTGGTAGCACAATTGATATTCCACAACAGAATACCGATAGCGGGCCGTGGGGGTCAAATACCGAGAGTAAAGATTTAATTACAGGCAATTATTCATGGGCAGTTGAAAATCCTGGTTATGGTACCGCGGTTAGAACTTTTGTTAAACAATAATCAATAGAGCGATGAAAAAATATTTTTATATACTAACACTTTGTGTACTAAGCATATCTGCTTGTAAAAAAGATGAACCAGTTGGCGGTACAGCAGTACAGGACCTATCTGGTGAGTGGTGGGTGCAGATTGATGGTAAAGGCGATTATTATGGAATCTCTACCTACAATACAGCTGATAACTCATCAAGCCAGATGTGGTTAAATTTGACTAATTTTTGGGGCAGTTCAACTCAAACTGTTTTTGGTAAGGTTAATGTAAACCTAGATAACAAAACCATTACTGGGCAGAATATTATTAATGCAGGTACTTATACAGGTGGTATAAAATTTACGGTAACCAATGGAAAGATCACAACTAATGGTGCCGTGGGACCATCATCTAAAGCACCAACCGATGCCATTGCATTGGATGTTGAATTTTCGGATGATCCGGGAACGGTTTATCACTTAAAAGGTTACCACCGAACAAAATTTGTTGAAGACGATCATTAACTATTCGTAATAAGTAATAAGGCCCTCCATAATTATTTCTGGAGGGCCTTGTTGTTTTAAGAGAAATTTATAACAAAGGCTTTAAATTTTTAAAATGCTACCCTTTTAATAAGCGGTATTTAAGAACCTAAACCGCTCTAAAATTTCATTTTTTGTATAACTATGAAGACGGTTATTTTTAACTAAATTATTAGTTTTGTTGGTTTTTGATGCTTTTTTTGTCAAATAGTTATTTTTTAACAAAAAAAAGGGTTAAATGTTAAAAATTGTTAAAAATAATTTGGTTGTATACATAACTAACTCTACATTAGCCTTTATAAATCATTAACTAACCTATTTTCAAATTATGAAAAAACTTCTACAAAGTTTGTTCATTCTTGTGCTATGCGCCTCCTCGGCGTTTGCCCAAGAAAGAACAGTATCTGGTACAGTAACATCTCAGGAAGATGGACTTCCTGTACCTGGTGCATCGGTAAGGGTAAAAGAAATCCCTAATTTAGGTGCTCAAACGGGTGCTAACGGAAAATTTTCACTAAACGTTCCCAAAAATGGTAAAACTTTAGTGGTAACCTTTTTAGGTTATGCAACAAAAGAGTTTGTTATTCCTGCTAACAATGTTGTAAACGCGGTTTTAAATTCAGATGTCACCTCATTAAATGAGGTTGTTGTAACTGCCGGTGGTGTTACAATTCAGCGCCGTCAACAAGGTAACCAGTCTACTACAGTTAAAGCTGAAGAATTAACTCAAGGCAAGGCATTTAACGTTGCGAGTGCCCTTACCGGTAAGGTTGCGGGTTTGCAGGTAAATGCGGTAAGTAGCGGTGTTAATCCAAGTATCCGTTTAGTATTAAGGGGTAACCGTTCATTGTTGGGGAATAACCAGGCTTTGGTTGTTGTTGATAATGTTATTGTACCAAGTGATATCTTAGGAAACTTAAATCCAGAAGATATTGAAAACATTGAAGTGTTAAATGGAGCAGGTGCTGCTGCACTTTATGGTTCTGATGCTTCTAACGGCGCATTAATCATTCAAACTAAAAAAGGTAAAAGAGGTTCGTCAACAATTAATGTTAGTCACACGACTAATATTGAGCAGGTAAGTTTCTTACCTCAGTTACAAGATCGTTTTGGATCTGGTACGGGTAATGATGATATACCAACTTATACGCCATTTGAGAACCAACAATATGGTCCGGCATTTGATGGCGTTGTTCGCCCGATTGGTAAACCTTTAGCTGATGGCTCGATCCAATCTGTGCCTTACTCATTTAATTCAGACGAGAATAAAAATGCTTTTTGGGAAACAGGTTACTCTAACCAAACAGACTTTAACTTGTCTTCTGGTGATGATAAAGGAACCTATTATTTTTCTGGACAGTATTTCGATCAAAAAAGTACTGTACCTGGCGATAAATACAACAGGTTTACCATGCGTGTTAATGGTGAGCGTAACTTAGGCAACAATGTCACCTTTAGTTTTAATTTAAACTATGTGCAAAATCGCTACGATCAATCAAGTGCAATTGCAACAGTTTATGACAACGTTTTACAATCACCAGGTGAAATCCCTTTAACTAGGTACAAAGATTATAAAAACGACCCGTTTTCTACTCCTGATGGATATTATAACGAATACTATCAAAATCCATACTTTGCTTTAGGTAATAACCGCAGTGCTACACGTAATGATTATTTAACGGGTAATGCTCAGTTAAAATGGAATCCGATTAAGGAATTATCTTTATTGGTTAGAGCGAATTTATCTAACAGATCATTTGCCAATAAATCTACAACCAATAAATTCACTTATTCAGATTATCGTTTAAAGGAAACGCCTAACTTCTCAAACGTTGTTGGCGGTGTGAGTGATTATTCAGGATACAATGTTCAGATCAATCCAGAATTCCAGGCACAATACATCAAAAAACTCTCTAAAGATTTCTCATTAAATGTTATTGCTGGCGCTACAATCAGACAGAATACTTACAAAAGTGTAAATGTTGGCACGAATGGCGGTTTAGCACTGGCTGATTTCTTTAATATTTCTAATGGTCTTCAAAATCCAAGTGCTAGTGAAACAAATTTCAAAGCCAGACAGATTGGTGTTTATGGTGACGCCCGCTTAGGTTTCAGAGATTATTTGTACCTACACGTTACTGGTAGAAATGATTGGAGATCAGTTTTGGCACCAGAAAGCAGATCATTTTTCTACCCAGCTGTCGACATTTCGTTCATTGCGTCGGATGCAATTCCATTCTTGAAAAACTCTAACGTAATTGAATCTTTAAAAATTAGAGGTGGTGTTTCTAAAGTGGGTAATGTTAACTTAGGTAATAGCTCTAACTTCGGTGCTTATGCATTGTTGCCAACATTTGGTCAAGGTTATGGTTACCCGTATGGAGGAATTCCGGGATTTACTTTGGGTGACCGTATTGTATCGCCAAACATTAAACCAGAAATTACTTTAGCTTATGAAGGTGGTGTTGATTTCTCATTATTAAAATCAAGAATTACCGGTAGTTTCACTTATTACAAATCAAATACTACTGATCAAACGGTTCCCGTTAACGTAGCTAACT
>NZ_JBFTRT010000210.1:0-7870 GCF_056399685.1 Pedobacter sp. 01N416 | reverse complement strand
CTGCTACAACGAATGGGGCAGAACCTGCAACACCAGGTTTGTTTACCTTTACCTTAAGTAATGTAGCTACTACTGATACACAAATTAGCTATACCGTAACCGGAACGGCTACAAGTACCAGCGATTATAGCTCAATCGGAACAACGGTAACCATCCCTGCCGGACAAACCATTACAACAGTAAGTGTACCGGTACTGGATGATAATATTGCAGAAGGCACGGAAACAGTTATTTTAACTATGGCTGCTGCAACCAATAATGCTTCAATTACAGCAAGTACAACGCCAGCTACAGTTAACATTATTGATAATGATAGTTCGGTTGCCACTATTGCTGCTGGAACAAATGGTGCTGAAAATGGTCCGGTGAATGGGACATTTGTAGTTACCTTAAGCAATCCATCATCACAGCCAACCACCATTACTTATACTTTTGCTGGTACAGCAACAGAGGGTAGCGATTATAGTCCGATTGTAACGCAAACGATCACTATCCCAGCCGGACAAACTACTGGTACTATTACTATCCCGGTATTAACCGATAATATTGTTGAAGGAACAGAAACCGTTGTGGTTAGCTTAACTAACTCTGGTAATCCGTTGGTAACGGTAAGCAATACACCTGCAAGTATCAATATCGCCGATAATACCACCGCAACAATAACGGTAACGGCTACTGCCAATGGTGCAGAGCCAACTACTGCAGGTCAGTTTACTTTTACCCTGAGTCATGTTTCTACAACAGATACAAAGATTACTTATTCGGTAAATGGAACTGCCACAAGCGGAACCGATTATAGCTCAATTGGTACAACGGTAACCATTCCGGCAGGACAAACAACTGCTACGGTGAGTGTGCCGGTATTGAATGATGACCTGGTAGAAGGAACCGAAACTGTGGTGTTAACCATGCTTGCCACAACAAACAATACTTCTATTACTGCAAGTACAACACCAGCAACGGTTAATATTACGGATAACGATACCGCGATTGCCACTATTACGGCAGGAACAAATGGTAATGAGAACGGTCCGCTAAATGGAACATTTACGGTAACCTTAAGTCATCCATCGGCAACCGATACACAGCTGACTTATACCGTAGGAGGAACAGCAACGGAAGGAATTGATTATACCACAATTGTGAAAACCATCACCATTCCAGCTGGTCAAACTACGGGAAGCATTACTATTCCGGTATTGGCAGATGCGGTAGTAGAAGGAGCAGAAACGGTTGTAGTTACTTTGGGTACTTCAAACAACCCATTGGTTAGTGTAAATAATAATCCTGCTAACATTAATATTCTCGATAACAATACCGCTACCATAAGCATTTCTAGCACACCAACAATAAATGAAGCGGCTGGAACGGCAACCTTTACGGTTACTTTAAGTACAGCAGTACAAAACTCATTCAGTGTTGATTATAAAACGGTAGATGGAACAGCTACAGCTGGTTTAGATTATACCGCTACTACAAGTACATTGATATTCCCTGCAAATTCGCCGGCAGGTGCAACATTAACGTTCACGGTTCCGATTAGTGATGATAATCTGGTTGAGCCATCAGAAACTTTGAGTGCTGTACTAAGCAATATTCAAGGTGGATTTGTAACCATAGGAACGTCAACAAGTAATGTTACCATTACAGATAACGATACTGCTGTGGCCAGCATTGCCCCAGGTACAAATGGTAGCGAAACTGGTCCGGTGAGCGGAACATTTATAGTAACCTTAAGTAATCCATCGGCTACCGATACACAGATTACCTATACTTTGGGCGGAACCGCAACAGAGGGAGCCGATTACACTAACATCGTAACCAAAACGATTACGATCCCTGCAGGTCAAACTACCGGAACAATCGGTATTCCTGTAATTGTTGATGCAGTAGCAGAAAGTACCGAAACGGTTATTGCTACCTTGGGTACGTCGAATAATCCTGCCATTACAATAAATACCACGCCCGCAAGCATCAATATTCTCGATGCCAATACAGCTAACGTAAGTATTTCGATCAACGCAGCCAGCATTGGCGAGGCAATTGGTACCGTTACTTTATCGGTTACCTTAAATATTGCAGTTCAAAATAGCTTTACTGTTGATTATAAAACAGCAAACGGAACAGCGCTATCTGGATTAGATTACACCTCAACCAGTGGAACCATAACCTTCCCGCCAAATTCGCCGGCAGGTACAGTGTTCAATGTAGTTATTCCGATAATTGATGATCACCTGATTGAAAATTCAGAATCGTTTACCGTTGGATTAAGTAATGTGGTTGGGGCAGAAGTTGCTATCGGTGCAAGTCCGGCAATTGTAAATATTGCGGATAATGATAGCGCGGTGGCAACCATCACTGCTGGTACCAATGCCAATGAAAATGGTCTTGTAAATGGAGTGTTTAATGTTACGCTAAGTAATCCATCAGCTACACCAACAACATTAACTTTCACCTTAAGCGGAACAGCAACAGAAAGTGCCGATTATGGTGCCGTTACCAAAACAATCATCATCCCTGCAGGTGCAACCACAGGAACCATTACTATTCCGGTAATGGCAGATGTATTGGCCGAAGGTACCGAAACGGTAATTGCGACCTTAACAGCTTCAAGCAATCCGGTAATTACGGTGAATAACACAACGGCAACAATTAATATCATTGATGAAGATGTGGCTAAAGTAAACCTATCAACCACTCCAATAATTAATGAAAACGCAGGTACAGCAACCTTTACTGTGACTTTAAGCAATGCCGTACAGAATGGCTTCAGCGTGAATTATGCTATTGCCAATGGTACCGCAACATCAGGTGCAGATTATACACCCACTAGTGGAACTTTAACTTTTCCTGCAAATTCAGTGGCAGGTGCAACATTAACGTTCACGGTTCCAATTAATGATGATAACATCGTTGAACCATCAGAAACATTAAGTGCCGCACTAAGCAATGTTACGGGTGGCGTAGTTACCCTTGGTACATCATCGGCAACTGTAACCATTACAGATAACGACACTTCAGTAGCAACCATCACAGCGGGTACAAATGGAAATGAAAACGGACCAGTAAACGGATCATATACCGTGACATTAAGTAATCCATCATCTACTGATACCCAGATTACTTTCACTGTTGGCGGAGCAGCTACCGAAGGCAACGATTATGCCGCGATTACCCGAACCATTACCATACCAGCTGGTCAAACTTTAGGAACAATAACGATCCCTGTGGTAACTGATTTAGTGGTAGAAGGAAATGAAACGGTGGTGATTACCTTAACAAATACCAATAATCCTTTGGTAACGGTAAACAATACGCCTGCAACCATTAATATTCTGGATAACAATTCGGTAGCTGCGAGTATCTCACTATTCCAAACCAATGTAGATGAAGCTTCAGGCACGGCAACCTTTACCGTAACCTTAAGCGGAGCAGTACAGGATGCATTTAGTGTTGATTATAATACGTCGAACGGAACAGCAGTTGCTGGCTTAGATTATGTTGCAACCAGCGGAACATTAACGTTCCCTGCAGGTTCTGCAGCAGGTTCGAGCTTAACCTTTACTGTGCCGGTTATTGATGATAATCTGGTAGAACCAAGCGAAACTTTCAACGGATTAATCAGTAATGTAACTGGTGGACTGGTAACCATTGCAGACGGTATTGCAACGGTAACCATTACCGATAACGACTCGTCTATGGCAAGTATTATGCCAGGTACTTCAGGAAACGAGAGTGGGCCAGTAAACGGAACATTTACAGTTACTTTGAGTAAACCAGCATCTACCGATACCCAGATTACATATACTTTAAGTGGAACAGCAACTGAAGGAAGTGATTACGCTTCAATTGTAACCAAAACCATCACCATTCCTGCTGGTCAAACCACTGGAATAATTACTATTCCAGTATCGGCCGATGCAATTGTTGAAGGATCCGAAACTGTTATTGCGACATTGACGAGCTCTGGAAATCCATTGGTAACAGTAAGCGGTACACCGGCAACCATTAACATTACAGATAATACAGATGCTATGGTAACAGTATCTGCAACAGCAGATGGAGCCGAGCCTGCTACATCAGGTCAGTTTACCTTTACGTTAAATCGTATATCGACCACCGATACCAAAATTACCTATGCGCTAAGTGGAACGGCGATCAGCGGAACCGATTATACAGCTATTGGTAATAGCGTAACTATTCCAGCCGGACAGACTACGGCAACTGTATCGGTACCGGTATTAAATGATAATATTGTGGAAGGAACGGAAACGGTTATCTTAACCATGAATGCCGCGACGAACAACGGTTCGATCATTGCCAGCACTATACCTGCAACAGTGAATATTACCGATAGTGGTTCTTCAATTGCTTCGATAACGCCAGGTACATCAGGAAATGAAAACGGACCGGTTAACGGAACATTTACAGTTACCTTGAATAATCCATCAGCTACCGATACACAGCTTACGTATAGCTTAACAGGAACAGCAACTGAAGGCAGCGATTATAGCACAATTGTAACCAAAACCATTACCATTCCTGCAGGTCAAACTACTGGAACGATTACCATTCCGGTATTAACCGATGCAATGGTGGAAGGTACTGAAACGGTTATTGCTAGATTGCTAACTTCTAGTAATCCTTTAATTACAATCAGTAATGTTCCGGCTAGTATTAATATTATTGATAACAATACGGCAACAGTAAGTATTTCAACTGATCCAATCATTAATGAGTCGGCAGGAACAGCCACGTTTACAGTAACACTAAGTGCTGCTGTTCAAAATGCATTTACGGTAGCTTACACTACTGGTGATGGAACTGCAACTGCAGGCTTCGATTATACCACAACCAGCGGAACGTTAACATTCCCTGCTGGTGCTGCTGCGGGCACAAGCCTAACGTTTACCGTTCCAATAAATGATGACAGTATTGTTGAACCGAACGAAACCTTTAGTGGTACAATTAATAATGTTTCAGGTGGATTGGTAACCATTGTTACGGGTACGGTAACCACTACCATTATTGATAACGATACTGCAGTGGCTACCATTACGGCAGGTATTGATGGTAACGAAAACGGCCCTGCAAACGGAACGTTCATCGTAATATTAAGTAAAGCATCCGCCACCGATACCCAGATTACTTATACTTTAGGAGGTACAGCAACCGAGGGCAGCGATTATACTGCGATTACCAAAACCATTATCATCCCTGCGGGTCAAACCACAGCGACCATTAGCATTCCGGTATTAACAGATGCGGTTGTTGAGGGTACTGAAACAGTTATAGCTACATTAACCAGCGCTGGAAACCCAGCAGTAAGTGTGAGCAATGTTGTAGCAACAATCAATATTGCCGATAACAATGATGCGAGTGTGAGTATCTCTACCAGTCCAACGGTTAACGAAGCGGCAGGTACTGCTACCTTTACCGTTACCTTAAATGCAGCTGTTCAAAATGCATTTACAGTTGATTATGCAACAAGCAACGGAACGGCAATAGCTGGTTTAGACTATACCACCACTAACGGAACATTAACATTCCCTGCAGGTGCTGCTGCCGGTGCTACCTTAACGTTTACCGTTCCAATTAACGATGATAATATTGTTGAAACGAACGAAACATTTAGCGCAAGCATTAGCAATATAACAGGTGGTTTGGTAACTATTGCTACAAATGCGGCAAGCACAACCATTATCGATAACGATGCTTCGATAGCAACAATTACCGCAGGTATAAACGGTAACGAAAGTGGGCCTGTAAATGGAACCTTCACTGTAACATTAAGTAAAGCATCAGCAACCGATACGCAGCTTACTTATACCTTAGGTGGCACAGCAACAGAAGGCAGCGACTACAGTCCGATTGTAACCAAAACGGTCACTATTCCTGCTGGTCAAATTACGGCAACCATTACGATTCCGGTATCAGCTGATGCAGTTGTAGAAGGAACAGAAACCGTAATTGGTACCTTAACCGTTTCGGGTAATCCTGCGGTAACGGTAAGCAATGCTCCTGCAACGATTAATATTCTGGATGGATCAAATACAACAGTTACAGTAAGCACAACAGCCGATGGAGCAGAACCTTCAACACCTGGTCAGTTTACCTTTACTTTAAGTAACGTATCAACAACCGATACGCAGATTACGTATACCGTAACAGGTACAGCAACAAGTGGTGCAGATTATACTTCAATAGGTACAACAGTAACCATACCTGCCGGACAAAAAACGGTAACAGTTCCTGTTCCTGTACTTAATGATAATCTTAACGAAGGAAATGAAACGGTAATTTTAACGATGAATGCAACAACAAATAATGCATTAATCACGGCAAGTACAATACCTGCTACTGTTAACATTAGAGATAACCGTGCACCTGTTGCAAGTGCACCTGCCATTACTACTCCTGAAGATACCCCGATTAACGGAACAATAACGGTTACCGATGCAGATGGTGATCCACTTACCTTAACGCTAAGCACGCCTCCTGCACATGGTACAGTTGTGGTAAATAAGGATGGTACATACACCTATACGCCAGCACCTAACTATAATGGTGCCGACACTTTCACCGTGACAGTAAGCGATGGTAAGGGTGGTACAACAACAGTAAACATTTCAGTAACTGTAACTCCGGTAAATGATGCACCAGTAGCAACTTCGCCAGCCATTACCACACCGCAAAATACAGCAGCCAGCGGAACAATAACCGCAAGCGATGTAGATGGCGACGCTTTAACTTTTACAGTAAGCACTCCGCCAGCACATGGTACAGTAGTGGTAAATACTGATGGTACTTATACTTATACACCAACTTCTGGTTATGTGGGTAACGATACTTTCACTGTAACTGTAAGCGATGGTAAAGGTGGTACTACTACCGTAACTATTCCGGTAACGGTAAGCTTGGTAGCAGCTCCAGCAATAAGTTTAACCAAAGCAGCTACCAATACGGTGAGCAAGGTTGGCGATGTAATTAATTACAACATTGTGGTAACCAATACAGGCAACGTAACCCTAACAAATGTGGCGGTTACAGATGTCGGTGCCGATGCAGGATCAATCATTCCGGTTAGCATAGCAAGTCTGGCACCAGGCGTAAGTGTTACGGTAACCGCAAGGCACACCATTACCTTAACCGAGGTAAATGCAGGTTCGTTTAGCAACCAGGCTTCGGCAACAGCACAAACGCCAAACGGTGGTACGTTGAATAAACCTAGATCAGACGATCCGGGTACGCCTGCTGCTGATGACGCTACCGTAACGTTAATTGCTCCGGCATCTACCATCACTCTGGTTAAAACAGGTACGCTAAGTACTGATGGAAATAGCATTACTTACAATTTCAGCGTTAAAAATACTGGAAATGTAACCCTGCACATCATCACTTTAGTGGACGCTAAACTTGGATTAAACAGGGTAATTCCTGGCACACTTGCTCCAGGCGCAACAGTAACTGATAGTTATGTTTACCAGTTAACACAAGCAGATAAAGATGCTGCAAGCGTAACCAACAGTGCAACCATTACTGGTCAAACACCGGCAAATGTTTCAGTTAGCGATATCTCTGGTACAGCTGAAAACAACAATACGGCAACTGTAACGCAGATTCCAGTGATGGGTGCTATAGCTTTGGTTAAAACAGCGGCATTTAGCGGTAATCAGGTAACCTATACGTTTACAATTAAGAACACAGGAACCAATACTTTAAATACCATTACTTTAACCGATGCTAAGCTTGGTTTAAACAACAAGGTGATCACAGTAACTGGTGGACTTGCTCCGGGAGCGACTACAACCGATGTTGAAGTATACACCTTAACTCAGGCCGATAAAGACCTGGGAACAGTAACCAATAC
>NZ_JBFTRT010000209.1:0-11810 GCF_056399685.1 Pedobacter sp. 01N416 | reverse complement strand
GGTAATGTCCTGCACCATCGCTAGGACCGTTACGGTAGTTGATACGGGGATCTAGCTTTGTTACTTCGTTATAAAAAGGTTTGAGACGTTCTAACGCGGCCTGTATTTCCTTTTCGTAGTGCGGATATTTTTTCATAATACCAGGATAGATGGCCATCTGCTGTTGAATAAAAGCTACAGCATCTTTTACCAACACGGGTTTAAAAGGCCATTCGCCATTTCTGGGAACTACCACATCAATTTTACTATAGCCTTTTCCACTATCATGGTAATGCTGCAAGTAGGTCCGATAATTATAAAGATTGGCTTGAATCCTTTTATCAATCCCTTCACCCTTCACAGTAGCATCATCCTCGCCCGCACAAAATGGTGCCTTTTCAGAAAAGAAATACAGTCCATTGGGATTAAATCCGTCTACATAAACACCTGGAAAATCATTGAAGCCTGCAATCAGCTTGCTTCCTTGTTCACCATTGAGGTTGATTTTTCCATTCTCAAATCTTGCAGAGAAGCCCATTAATTCAAAACCATAACTATGTAACGGGCCTAAATCAGGTAAATATGAGCGATCGTCGTTTTTACTAACACGTCTGATGATTAAGCCTCGTGGCAAATAAGATTGTTGTATCCAGCTATATAATTTATCAACGGCCTGTTGCTGCCAAATGGAGTACGAGCCATAATAACCTTTGTAGGGTTTATAAACCGTATTGGCTTTGGTCGGATTGGTAACGTATTGCCAACCCAATACCGAGTCTCTGTTAAGTTCCCGATCATTTTGGGCATGGGCAGAAAAAGCGATAAAAGACAGTAGTATAAATAAGGGGATAAGCATTGTCGATTTCATACCAATTAGTATAGTTTAAATCCTGGTGGGTTATCGATAATTGATTTTCCAGTAAATGCGAAACTAAAGAGCAATAATATTTTGATGTGGTTCATGGGTTATCCGCTTATTAAAAATTTGTCCAGGCGGTTCCCTTTACAGTATCCCAACCAGATTTGCTGGAAACACTTATATTGCCTTTAGTGTCCATATTGTAATAGATCCACCCGATGCGATTAGCCTTGAGTTTTATTTTGGTCGTATTACTTGTTGCCAGATCTGTGCAGCTCTCTGCTTTTACATCTTCCAAAATTACCTGACGGGCTATAGTGGGTAGGTTATTGCTAACCCTGTTGGTTACCGATATTTCAATTCTAGAAATTGGAAAAGTTTGTAGCGACTGTGGGGTTATTTTTCCGGGACTTACAGCTATTTGTCCGGCGCTCACAGTTGGTATAACCGAAGATTTGATAGCGGTATTGGTGATTGACTTTACTGCTATGGGTTGCTGTGGTGTGGCAGTTATCAGGTTCCTGAAATCTGCAATACAAGCACTTGTCGGCACTTCTATTTCTATGGAGGCCGTATGATCTGAGCCTCCTGTATAATTTACAATAATGAGTTGGTCMTCATAGCCACGCATTACTGATGTGCCTTTAATGCGGCTACCATCACCTTTTGTCACCTTGCCATATATTGTGGTTGTTTGGGCATAAGATGTTATAGTTGTTATAATGACTGCCAACGATAGCAAGGCTTTTTTGAGTGTGTTCATATTTTTATAGTTAAATATTGATTATAAAATAAATGGTTAATGTAAATCTAACCGGAGTGGCAACCTGATACAATCATTAAAAAGGATGATTTTTCGCTATTCTCAACCGCAAAACATGCTACACAATTCCACTTGCAGCAACTCTTTATTCTCTAAAACATTAGCAAATGCAATGTTCACACCTCCTCTTATAGGCCCGCATTACAACTTCAGTGGCCTGTAAGTGTAACCCGAATTACTGAACATCAATATTATCCATTGTAAAATATATTACATTGTTGTTTGGGTTTTGATCGCCAATTTTATTCAAAGGGTCAATTTTAATGCTATACATTCTGTGTGCTCCACCGGCACCAGTAGCTTTATTCCAAACTGCCCTATCAATTGCTATAGAATAAGCAGATTCTCCAGGTTTAAGGATAGTATTATTATTTAATATTTCACCAACGTTAACATTTGGGTCTCTGCTAATCGATGAAAACCAACTGCTTTCTTTCAACCAAAAACTTCTTCCATTTAAGGAATTAACTCCGCCACCTGGCAGCTCTGTTTCCAAATCAAATGGGAAATTTATATCGGGAGGATATGTTGAGGTATTCCACAAATAGGGATCAGTATTGGTGACTTCTGTAAGTAAGTGATTAGGTGCTCCTGCAACAGCATATTTCAAAAGATTTAAATCTATATCGGTGGTACCCGCATTAAAAACTCTGCACTTAACAATATAACGTTTGTTCGCAGGCTCAAAAGAAATAGAAATGAGTTCCATCGCAATGTCTTTTGCGAACTTTTGATTAGCAAGTATCTGAGGATTCACCTTCATTTTTAAGGACTGTAGCGGAATAACCTTTGCTTCTACTTGCCCGATCCTCATGGTTCCTGCTGGCACTCTAATATCAATGGTTTTATGTGTATTCTGTCCCTTTACTAAAGCAGTATTTGTTTTCACTTGTGCATTTACTGCCATTGTTCCTACAATGAACAGCAATAAAATGAGTATTTTTTTCATTGTTTTTAAATTTTGTGATATAAAAGTAGGTTGATATAAAAAAATGGTCAATCATTAAAAAAGATGATTTTCTATTTCAACCTCTTAGGTTCTTTATGGTTTTATTTCCAGTTTCATATTTCCTGTTACTGTTCCAGGTGTATAACCTACTGGTGCATTGGCAATAGGAAGTACTTGCAGGGTATAAGTACCTGTTAATGTTTTGTTGCTGTTGTTATAAATCAGATTGCAGGTCATGGTTACGCTTGCATCTTTTTTTAAAATGATAGAAACATCATTACCATGAAGGGTATAAGTACCCGATTCGAGCCTTGTTACAGCTTCGGGTGTGGTAAGACTACAGCTAACTGTACCGTTGCTGAGAAATTTAAAAGAAGGGTCGGTAACTGAATGGCCAGCGTTGGGTGTAACCCACCAACGGATGAGCTGCCAGTTATGTGTTGTTAAAAATGCCTTAACAGAGGCAAGTCGGTCCGGTAATTCTACAGGTCTTCCCAAAGATGCTTTTACAGGTTGTTGCGGCAAAGTGGGCAGCTTAGCATCAATAACATTTTTTATAGGTGGTACCTTTGGAGGAGCCTCTTGGGCATTTGCAGAATAAATGGTGATCGCCAAGCTTAGTAAAAGAATAATTTTCTTCATATCTTTTAGAATTTAAGGATGTGGAACAAATGTTTTATTTAATCGCCAAAACAGTTTATTGTTAATAATGATTTTCCTTATTCAAATTGGTATTGTGATTAAATCTTATGAAAATGAAGAACCGCTTCAATTTTGTTTTTATCATAATTACAGTCATACAAACTCATATAACTTTCCCATGGCCTGTCACCGTATCTGCGGGAATAGAACCGTATAAAATATTTACTTTCACTTCCCGATGATGATTTCCTTACCAATACATTGCCAGTAAAGCTATACACGCTTTGGCTTTTAAATTGTTTGGTTTTTATCAGGTTATTATAATAATCATAACCTGAAGTTGTTGAAGATTGTATCGTAACATAAGATTTCCCGTCTGCGGTGTAGATGGTGGCTGAATTCAAACTATTGCCATAGGTGCCGCTGCCTGATGCCCAGGTGCCTATCAGTTGTTGTTTATAATTTATACTTTTTTCGCTCACTCCTTTTATTCTCAGGTTAAATAATAAAAAGTGTAAAGCCATTTCTACCTCGCTGCCTAAAATGTTATCCGTAGAATTAATGATGGCTACTTTATCGCCAGCTTGTACAAGCAATACAGTTGCTTTGATCACATCATACCCACCTTTTTTCTTTATGCTATTGGACATCATATAATAATTCAATCCCTGGCAGGTCATCCCTAATTACCACGTTCGCCATTTTGCCATTGCCTGTGGCGGTTATCAGCGTTACCGATCCCTTATTGGCGCCATCGGTATAGCTGGCTTGTCCCGACAAAGTGCTCCATCCTTTTTCAGTAGCAGGATCTTGCATGATGGGTTCTCCGGAAACAGATACGGTGCCTTTTACCAATTTCTCCCAGCTGGCCGTAAAGTTTTCGTTTGCTGATACTGTACTTGCTGCCGAACGCAGAATAATAACAGCTGCATAGTTTCCTTTACCATCGTTTTTGGTGGACAGCTGAATACCATTGGCCATTTCTGTTTTATCCCAACTGTTGGGTATTGTATAGTTTATTACATCAAAAGCCTGCTTTTGGGCAAAAGCAGATACAAAAAGAACAATATTCATCGCAAGAAGGATTATCTTTTTCATGGATTTTAGATTTTATGATATAAAAGTAGATTGAACAACAAGACCAGGCAATCATTAAAAAAGATGATTTTTATGCCTAGCTGATGATTACTAGCGCTTTAAATCGCTCTACGGTTTATAATACTTCTCTTTAATTTCTGGAATCAACACTGATATTTTTTTGATCCTCGTTTCATCCGAAGGATGTGTAGATAAAAATTCGGGCACATTGCTTTTGTTGCCCGCATTCATCCGTTGCCAAAAAGGAATAGCCTCATCGGGATCATAACCAGCCATAGCGGCAAATATCAAACCCAATTTATCGGCTTCGCTTTCTTGCATACGGCTGTTAGGCAACGCCAGTGCAAGATTTGAGCCTACCATATAGAGACCAAGAAACAAAGCCTGTGTTTCCTTCTTTTTTTCTTTTAATGCGTCCTGTAAAACTATCCCACCAAGGTTAATGAGTAAGCTCTGACTCATGCGTTCATTGCTATGGTGGGCAATGGCATGGGCAATTTCATGCCCCATTACCACAGCCAATGCATTTTCATTTTGTGTATAGGGCAACAATCCCGTGTACACAACTACTTTACCACCTGGCATACACCAAGCATTTATTGTTGTGGCATCAACGGTATTATAGTCCCATTTAAAATTTTTCAGGTCTTTGCTCATGTTATGCTGCTGCATGTAGGTTTCAGCAGCCTGTTGAATTTTTGTTCCTACTCGAGTAACCAGCTGTGCCCGTTCATCATTTTTAGCAAGTGTGGTACTGTTTTTTACCACCAAATCATACGCTGTTAATGCCATAGCACTAAGCATGGCATCGGGCACTAAATTTATTTGCTTCCTACCCGTAACCGGTACTATTTTACAAGCAGAAAAACCAGTTAAAAGTCCTACTAACATCAAGGATAAGACCCTTTTCATTTTCGGTTATTTAATTCCTTTGAGTAAATCCTGTGCCTTATTGCCAAATATGGGTAATGGCTTTTGTTCGCCATTAATAGCGTTAAGCAATCCAATAACCCAAAGCACAAGAAAGCCCGACATTACCAGGCTAAGGGACATAGAGATAATCCTGCCCAGATATGGAGCAAAGGCAAATACCAGCTGGACTATACAAATAGCAAATGCGCAAAGCATTAAGAATAAGGACTGCCTGATATGGAATGTGGCTAATTGACCTTTATTTTTGCCGAATTGGATGTAAGCGATAATCCATCCCACAAGGGTAATGTAACTGATGATGGAAATGGTTTTTTCATCCATTTCTTGTGTTTGTTCTGTATTCATGGTTTAGCTTTTTAGTATTTAGAGATAAAAAAATTGAAGTTGTCTTATCCTGAATTATTCTCTTTTAGTGATGAAGGTTGGAAGCGTATTAAAATAGGCGTCTGTTTTGCAGAATAAATGCCATTTCATAAAATCGAGATACATATCAGACCCTGTGAAATAAATCGTTTTTGAAGGCATTGTTGGATGTGGGTTTCCATTTTTATCCTTAAATTCTAGCACAACATTTACTTCCTCAATTTTCCATGCATCCAAGCCAAAAAATGGCCCATTACCCTGGGTATTATACAGTATATCTACCATAACGCCGGTTTGCCTGTAATGCGCAAGGCTATTAAAGGTTTGATCGAAACCTGGTGCTTGAGGTAAATAAAATTCTTTTGTACTCCAGGTTTTTAACTCGGGCATATAATTTTCTAGCATATAGCCTTTCTGATAATTATCGGTACCAGAGGTAGGATATACCCTTACAATTAATTTGGAGTTTAGTTCTTTATTATCCTTTCCTGTTTTTATAGTCACTTTTGCAACGGCTAAAAAGTAATCGGCATCGCTAAGTGCAGCTGATGACATGGAAGCCTGCTGGACATTGCCAGTATTTTTAACAGGTTTTAAAATTTGTGCGTATAGCACATTTAAAAAACAAATGCCAATGGTGGCGAGGAGAAGCCTTTTCATTTTTTTATAATTTAATGATGTAAAATTAGGCTGGTACAAGAGGCCTATCAATCATTAAAAAAGAGGATTTTTATAGCTGGCTCCTTAAAAAATCATTAAAAAGGATGATAAGAAATGTGCGTTAACAGTATTTAATTTGCAAATAGAAAAATGTAAATTAGGATATGAGAAAATTAACGCTGGTATTTTTTTCGGTTATAATCTGTTTTGTATGCAATGCCCAGGTTGAACACAAAATAGACAGCCTGTTAAAGAAAATCAAAGAAATACCAGATGATACCAATAAGGTGAAATTGTATTATGCCTTAGCCAGCCAATATCTTAATAGCAATTTAAAAGAGGCAGAAAAGTTTTGCCGCAAAGGTAAAGCTTTAAGTAGAAAACTAGGTTATAAGCAAGGAGTACTGGACTATTATGCCAATTATAGTGATGTGCTATATATCAATGGAAGATTTGACGACCACCTAAAATTAGACCTGGAGGCTATGGAGTATGCTAAAAAAAATGCTGACGCTACCCAATTTGCCCGTACCCTGCTTAATGCCGGTAATGGGTATTTATTAATCGAAGATTATCAAAGTGCTGTAAACCAATATGAAAAGGCAAAAGATATATTATTAAAAAACAACAACCATAAATACGATGGTAAAATTTATGATGTGCTCCAACTATTGTATTATCGCATGCATCAATACAGAAAAGGGGTAAGTAATGGCCTGTTAGCCGTTGATATTCTGGCAAAATCAAAAAATAAGGTATGGCTAGAAGAGTCTTTAAGCAATCTGGGATTAAATTATATCGAACTAAAATTATATGACTCTGCCAGATACCACTTAAACAAGGCAATGGTTTTGGCAAATGCAAGCGGAAACAAACAGATACAAACAACAACGGCACTAAACTTTGCATTAATTGCACTCAGGTCTCAACAAGTAGACAGCATAAAACCCTATGTAACCAAAGCGCTTAATCTTTCCAAGGCTAATAACTGGCACGAACAGGAGGGTTTAGCGCAGTACGGACTGGCTTATTATTACCTGCAAAAAAAGAATTATGTAAATGCAAAACTATACGCCGACTCCGCTCTTCGCTTAACTCAACAATATAATATACCCTACTTAAATCAAAAGTTATATCCTTTACTTTCAAGTTTATTCTACGCTAAACAGGAACCAAAGCAGGGCTACTTTTATTATAATCGATCAGAACTTTTAAATGATAGCCTGTTAAATACAGCCATCACAAAACAAACCATTCTAACCGAAAAAAAATTTGAAACCTCAAGAAAGGAAACACAAATAAAACTCCAGCAAGCCCAGCTCAAGCAAAAAAATACACTTAATTATATACTCATTGGCAGCTTGCTTGCGCTGTTTATTATTTCCGTCCTCATTTACAGAAACTACAAACACCGCCAAAAATTGCAACAGGTAAAAATTGATGAATTAGAAACCGAAAAACAATTGACTGCTACCGAAGCTGTGCTAAAAGGCGAAGAACAGGAACGCACCCGATTAGCTAAAGACCTGCACGACGGATTGGGCGGAATGCTAAGCGGTATAAAATTTTCACTGAATAACATGAAAGAGAATTTAATAATGACCCCCGATAATGTTAATGCTTTTGAACGAAGTATAGATATGCTAGATAGTTCCATTAAAGAAATGCGCCGTGTAGCGCATAATATGATGCCAGAAATACTGGTAAAATATGGCCTAGACACTGCATTAAAGGAATATTGTACGGAGATGGATCACAGTGGCGTGCTGCATGTAAACTACCAATCTGTAGGAATGCATCAAACAGAAATACCACAAACTACATCAATTGCAATTTATCGTATTATACAAGAGCTGCTGAACAATGCCATTAAACACGCCAATGCAAAAAATGTACTGATACAGTTACATCAGGCTGAACAGGAAAAACTAGTGGCTGTTACCGTAGAAGATGATGGAAGGGGTTTCGATACCGATCAACTGCAACAAGCTAATGGTATGGGCTGGTTAAATATCCGAAACCGTGTTGAATTTTTAAAAGGCAAAATAGATTTGCAATCCGCTCCCGGTAAAGGCACTTCAATAATGATAGAGATTAATATTTAACCGTAGACGATGAAGATAGGCGTTTTTGTAGTAGATGATCATTATATGGTGATAGAGGGTATTCGTATGTTATTACAAAACGAAAAAACGCTTGACTGGATGGGACACGCCACCAATGCCGAATCTTGCCTGAGTTTTTTAAAGCTGCATGAACCAGATGTAATCTTAATGGACGTAAACCTTCCCGATAAAAGTGGAATAGACTTATGTAAGGAAGTTAAACAATTATACCCTTCTGTAGCTATATTGGGGCTGAGCACATTTAACCAACAAGCTATTATCAAAAATATGATAGATAATGGTGCGTCTGGCTATGTCTTAAAAAATGCGACAAAACAGGACCTACTGGAAGCCATTAACTGCGTACTAAAAGGCAAAGTATATTATAGTTTTGAAGTATTAAGCTCGTTAAGGAAACCAACACCCAACCAATTTCTAATTACCCGAAGAGAAAAAGAAGTATTGTTGCTCATCGCCGAAGGGTTAACCAATGCAGCGATATCAGAAAAGCTTTTCATCAGCGTTCCAACTGTAAACACGCACCGCAAAAGCCTATTAGAAAAACTTGAAGTAAAAAATACAGCCATGCTAATCGGTAAGGCTACAAAACTGGGATTAATTTAGTTCACTTTCTAAATCCTCTATTTGATTCCAAGAAATTCAGGCTAGCAAACCTATAGGCATGAAGTTAACAACATCAAACCAAAAAAGCCCACTTACATTAACCGTAATTCACTAATTACCAATGAATTAAAATAGATAAAATTGATAGGAAAATATTGTAGCCCGTCAGGGTACCCATATGAGGCTCGAACCCAAAATCGACCTCTATCTTCTCTAATCAGCGATTTGAAAATTACCTTAAAAAGAAAAAGCCCTTTAAGATAACTTAAAGGGCTCACGGGTGGCTGATGGGGCTCGAACCCACGACCCTCGGCACCACAAACCAATACTCTAACCAACTGAGCTACAGCCACCGTATTTTTTAGTGTCACAAAAGTACGACTTTTAATATTTCTTGCAAATATTTTTTTCAAAGTTTTTACAACTAATTTTTAATTCCTTAACATTCAATTATTTGAAATTGAAAAAAAAATTCAAAAGCAGATAAAACAAGCTATTTTAAACCTAAAAACATAACTTTACGGCGTTTATGATCGAAATTTATACAGACGGAGCAGCTAGCGGAAACCCAGGACCAGGTGGTTGGGGTACAATTTTAAGGGCAGGACAACACTATAAGGAACTAAGTGGCGGCTTTAGAATGACCACCAATAACCGCATGGAACTATTGGCTGTAATAAAAGGATTAGAAGCGTTAAAAAGTTTAAATCAACAAGTAACTGTTTACTCCGATTCGAAATATGTAGTAGATGCTGTGGAGAAGAAATGGGTTTTCGGCTGGGTAACCAAAAATTTTAAGGATAAAAAAAACAAAGACCTGTGGTTGAGATTCCTGGAACTGTATAAACTTCACAAAGTGAAATTCATCTGGATTAAAGGTCACAACGATCACCCGGAGAATGAGCGTTGCGACCGTTTAGCTGTTTTTGCTTCGCAAGACAAACAAAACCTGGCTATAGATACTTTTTTTGAAGCAGAGAGAAGTAAGATTTAGCCAATCTTAATCAATTCCGCCAACTACATTTAAATCCTCTAGTTTCGTTTCTACATTGGCATCGATCGAGATTGATTTTGCTGTATACAACAACATCATTTCTTCAGCCTTTTCTACCATATGTTTTGACCCGATAAAAATCGGAACCCTTTGATGCAATTCTGTTGGTTCAATATCGAGTATACGATCAAAGCCTGTGCTGGCTTTGCCCCCAGCCTGCTCAATAATATAAGCCATTGGGTTACATTCGTATAACAACCTTAACTTTCCATTAGGCGAGCGTGAAGTGGTTGGGTAAATATAAATCCCACCTTTAATTAAGTTCCGGTGGATGTCGCCAACCATCGAACCAATATAACGCGAAGTATACGGGCGTTTAGTGGCCTCATCTTCTACCTGGCAGTATTTGATGTATTTTTTAACGCCATCTGGAAAGTGAACATAATTACCTTCATTTACCGAATACATATAACCTGTTTCGGGTATTTTCATCTGGGGGTGAGAAAGGCAAAATTCACCTATTGATGGGTCTAATGTAAAACCATTAACGCCCTTCCCTGTGGTATAAACCAACATGGTAGAAGAACCATAAATAATGTAACCGGCAGCTACCTGTTCTGTACCTTTTTGCAACACATCCGTTATACTGGCTCTGCCATCAACCGATTTCCTGCGATAAATGGAGAAAATAGTGCCCACAGCTACATTTACATCTGTATTGGATGAACCATCTAAAGGATCGATACAGACGATATACTTGGCGTTTTGAGAAACCGGCGATTCGATATGGATAATTTCATCTTCTTCTTCGGTAGCTACAATACAGCATTCGCCGCCACTGGTTAACGCAGCAATAAACTRTTCATCAGCATAAACATCTAGCTTTTTTTGCTCCTCACCCTGAATATTGGTGGTTCCCATATCGCCTAAAATATCAACTAAACCGGCTTTATTAATTTCGCGGTTTACAATTTTTGCAGCTATACCAATATCCCTTAATAACCTCGAAAGCTCTCCTTTAGCATATGGGAAATCCGCTTGTTTTTCTATAATAAATTGTCCTAATGTTTTAACGCCACAAACCATACTTAGTGTAAATTTTACATTATCTACCCGATAACTCTATAACCTCTAAGGTATGAATATTTTCATCAGTTATGCAAAAACGGATGAGGGTTCTCACTTTGTGCCAACCGTGTTTTCCTGCTGCACCGGGGTTTATATGCAAACATTTTATTTTTTCATCGAACATTACTTTTAAAATATGTGAATGCCCTGTAATAAATAATTTCGGAGGGTTAGTGTATATTTCAGGCTTAACATAAGACGAGTATCTTCCTGGATACCCACCTATATGCGTCATCCAAACATCAACCCTTTCGCAGCTAAATCGATTTTGCTCTGGAAACTCCGCTCTAATCGCACTATCATCTATATTTCCGAATACCCCGCGCAAAGGTTTAAACGCTGCCAAAGGCTCGGCTACATTAGGGCCAAAATCTCCCGCATGCCAAATTTCATCTACACCATCGAAGTGTTTAAAAACCGCATCATCTAAAAAACCGTGTGTATCAGAGATTAAACCTATTTTTTTCATTATGTAAACTTAATTGTGCCCCGTAATTTACAGGACTGGCAAAATCTTTCGACCAATTTTTGCTAAAACAAATCTTCCAACGGTCGACAAATTTTTTAAAAATGGTGATTAAATATTATAAAAAAACACGACAGCGATTATACAATGTTATCATTGTTCCCTACCCCGCCATCCATCCAAAAAC
>NZ_JBFTRT010000208.1:0-10368 GCF_056399685.1 Pedobacter sp. 01N416 | reverse complement strand
GGCGAAAGAGGTGCCGGACGTGGACGTGGTAGCGAAGGTTACACCCGTTTGTTCATCAACTTAGGTTCTGTAGATGAGTTTACCCGTGGCGATATGTTATCATTTATCTGTAACAACGGTAAAATTGGTGGCAAAAGCGTTGGTAAAATCGATTTAAAAGGTGTTTTCTCTTTCTTTGAAGTGGAAGACGACGTAGCTGACAAAGTTTTTGAAGGCTTTAAATCTGTTGAGTTTAACGGTCGTCAGGTACGCATCGAGAAAAGCGGAGACGGTGGTCGTGGTGAAGGCGCAGGTGAAAGACGCGGTGGTGGCGAAAGACGTAGCGGTGGCGGTGAACGCAGAAGCGGCGGTGGCGGCGGTTATCGTGGCGGCGGCGACAGAAAATCTGGCGGTGGTAGTGGAAGACGTGAAGGTGGAAACAGCGGTGGCGGTTTCAGAGATTTCTCTGGACGTAGCCGTGACGACAAAGGTGGTAACACTGGAGGTCCACGCAGAGAAGGCGGAAACCGTGAAGGTGGCAGTGGYGAACGCAGAAAAAAATGGTAAATCACTAAACCAAATATTTTACAGCCGTTCTGATTATTCAGAGCGGCTTTTTTTATGGGTAAATTTTGTTGTTTTGAGGATCGTCATTTCGAGCGAAGTGCAACGCAGCCGAGAACCAGGTAGTGCTCAGCGAAACTAAATCTACAGCAGCTCTCTCGCGCGAAAGTTCGGGACTACACTACATCCGATAGCTATCGGATCGAGATGACGATCATTCTATATATATGTGATGTCAGATGTTACCATCTGACTTTTCTTACTAAATCAATCTCCAGTCAGATGGTAACATCTGACTTCACACCCAATTTTTGTTTAAAAACAGCTATAAAACATTATATTTAACGTTTAGATATACTAAACACGATCATGCGTTATTTAAAGTTTTTCATCGTTTTATTTTCACTATTCATCAGCAGTAAACTTTCTGCCCAACAAAAGGTTTCTGATCAAAAAATGCAGTGGTTTGCTGATGCCAAACTGGGTATTTTCATCCATTGGGGTATTTATTCGGTTAATGGTATTTCCGAATCGTGGTCGTTTTTTAACAACTACATCAATCATGATGCTTACATGAAACAGCTTGATGGTTTTACCGCTGCAAAGTACAAACCAGAAGAATGGGTAAACCTGATTAAAGAAAGTGGCGCCAAATATGCCGTAATTACCACAAAACACCATGATGGTATTGCCCTTTGGGATAGTAAAGCTCCCTTAGCCACTACCACACTAAAAAATAGTGCTGCCAAAAAAGATTTAATCACTCCATTTGTGGCCGAACTTAAAAAATCGGGTCTTAAAACAGGGTTATATTTTTCTCTACCTGATTGGAGCTACCCGGATTATGATGGTTTTACCCGCGACAGGAAACGTTATGATTATAAACAGGATACACCACGCTTTAAAAAATTCCAAAATTATTTTCAAGGGCAGTTAAACGAACTTTCGGCCAAATATAATCCTGATCTGGTATGGTTTGATGGCGATTGGGAGCATAGTGGAGAAGAATGGCAGGCCAAAAACATATTGACAAATTTACGCAAGGTAAATCAGAACATCATTATCAACTCTCGGGCTATCAGCCTTATGACAATCATTATAAATCATCAAACATGATCATCCGCACGCTGGTTGATTGTATTAGCATGGGCGGTAACTTATTGCTTGATATTGGACCAAAAGCAGATGGAACCATTGCGTCAGAGCAGGTTAAAATTTTAAAGGATTTAGGCCGCTGGACCCAGAAACACGCAGAGGCCATTTATGGTACACAGGCCGGGATTCCAGATGGGCATATTATCGGTAAAACTACCTTATCCAAAAACAAAGATGTATTGTACCTGTATCTCGATTATAAAACCAAAAACGGGATTTTACTATCAGGTATAAAATCAAAAATAAACAAGATTGAAGTAGTTGGTAGCAAAGCTCAGCCATATACAATTAAGCTAAATGAAACAGATTATCTGCTTAATTTAAAAGATGCCGATTTTGACAGCGATGTAACCGTTCTAAAAGTATCATTAAACGGCCCTATTCAGCTCGATGAAGACAAACAGGAAACCCTTTCGCTCGCAGACTTATATGCTGCGCCCAAACAACGGGGTTTGACCAACTTAAATCTAAACAGGCTGACCATTAACTTAAATGCGGGTACAAATGTATTTCAAAATACCGGTTTACCTGCTGATGGCTTAGACTTTAACCCTGGAATTAAAAGCGCAGATCAAAAGATTAGCAATTGGGTAATTAAAAACGCAGAAGCGCTATACAAAACAACGGGCGGAATTCCGTCTGGACATTACCAAGGCAATACGGCACTTTCTGCAGATAAACAAACCCTTTACTTATTTGTAGAAGGCACGCCAACCGGGCCAATTGCCATTAAAGGTTTAAAAAACAACATCAGCAGGATCAGGATTGTGGGTGAAGGTACCATGCTACCGCACGAAATTTATAACAAACTGTATTGGAGCAAAATACCGGGCATTGTTTACATTCCGGTACCCAAAGATAAACTAGATCCCGAATTAACCGTAATTGCAGTACTTTTAGATAGCCCGATTGATTTGTACCGCGAAAAAGTTGGCGCGATTGAAAGCAACCTCTAATTATTTAACAATTGTAAAATAGTGGCGCGACTTTACGATTATCCTTAAATTGCATTACTTTCGCACATCATGCAGGCAAAATATATCTCATATCAGGAAACCGGATCATTTTCAAAACTGGTTTTAGATTATATTAACGACGAAAATCAGCTTAAAGCTTTTTATAGCTATCGTCCTGATATGGAGGGTTTAGCCAAAGCAATTGAGCATAGAAATTTTTTAGGCAATAGAGAAACTTTAGTTAAGGTTTTACAAGATCAATACCAGCATTTACAGCCCAATAAATCGGTTACCAAAAACATAGAACTTTTAGGTTCAGCGAACACCTTTACGGTTACAACGGGCCACCAATTGAATTTATTTACTGGTCCACTTTATTTTATTTACAAAATTGTAACCACCATTAATTTAGCCATCGAGTTAAAAATGGCACATCCCGATAAAAATTTTGTTCCGGTTTATTGGATGGCAACAGAGGATCACGATTTTGATGAAATTAACCATGTAAGTGTTGATGAAAAGAACATTAGCTGGATACAGCAAACCAACGGCGCCACCGGAAGACTAAGCACCAAAACCGTTGCCGCAGCGGTAACGGCTTATAAAGGATACCTCGGGATCTCTAAAAACGGAAAACGAATTGCCAAATTGGTAGAACAGGCCTATTTGCAACACGATAATTTAGCCGACGCCACCAGGTTTTTGGTGAATAACTTATTCGAGAAATATGGTCTGGTGATTGTAAATGCGGATGATGCACAACTAAAAAAACAATTCGCGAATATCATTACCGAAGATATTATTCAGCATAATAGTGCAAAAAATATCGACGAAAGTTCGAAAAACCTGGAGGATTTAGGCTATAAAACACAGGTGAATGGCCGTGATATTAACTTCTTTTACCTTATCGACAATCTGCGTGAGCGTTTGATCTTCGAAAAAGGAAAATACATTGTAAATCATACAGACATTAGTTTTACGGAAGCGGAACTAAAAGCCGAAATCGAATCACATCCCGAGCGTTTTAGTCCGAATGTGGTAATGCGGCCCATGTACCAGGAAGTGATTTTGCCAAACATTGCTTATATAGGTGGTGGTGCAGAAGTAGCTTACTGGATGCAGTTAAGGGCAAATTTCGACTTTTATAAAGTTGATTTCCCAGTTTTATTGCTTCGTAACTCAGCTTTATTGATTGATAAACGCAGTGCGCAGAATTTATACCACTTAGGTTTTTCTTTAGAAGATATATTTTTACCAGTTGAAGCGTTAAAAAACATTTGGGTAAAGCGAAATACAACTGCCCAATTGAGCTTGGCTGATGAAACCAGGGCCATTAACAGCATTTTCGATCAAATTAAGCTAAATGCCTATAAAATAGATAAAACGCTTTCCGTATCAACAGATACAGCAAAACAGCGGACCAATCATTTATTGGCTAACCTGGAGAAGAAACTATTCCGCGCAGAGAAAAGGAAACATGAAACGGCATTGCTGCAGATTGATAATGTAAAGAAAAGACTTTTCCCGAATGGAGCACTTCAGGAAAGAACCTTAAATATTGCACCCATGTATGTAAATTATGGAGAAGATTTTCTTTCCTCATGCATAGAAAACTTCGAACCACTGGGAGGCGATTTTACTGTTTTATTGCCGTAATTTATTTTTAGATTCGTCATGCTGTCCCGAATATTCGGGATCAGCATCTATCAAGGAAAACCCTGATCCCGATTTAAAATCGAGACAGGATGACGACAAATAGTATACTATGAATTTCATCACTTTTACCGAAACCAACCTTAGAGCTTTTACCTTTAGCGTTTTTAAAAAAATGGGCTGTTCTGATGAGCATGCCGATTTAGCAACCGATGTATTAATCCGTTCAGATTTACGTGGAATCGACTCGCATGGCGTTGCCCGTTTAAGCGGTTATGTACTCCTTTGGGAAAAGAAAAGGATAAATGCTACGCCCGATATTAAAATCGTACATGAAACACCAACTACTGCCACTGTAGATGGCGATGCAGGTTTAGGCTTAGTGGTTGCACCATTTGCCATGAAAGTTGCTATAGAAAAAGCAGAAAAATACGGTAGCGGATGGGTATCGGTTAAAAATTCCAATCACTTCGGTATTGCAGGCTACCATGCTTTAATGGCGGTAGAAAAGGATATGATCGGAATCAGTATGACCAACGCAAGTCCTTTGGTAGCCCCTACTTATGCTAACGAACGTTTATTGGGTACAAACCCCATGTGTTATGCCTTCCCAGCCGGAAAATACCCACCAGTAATTGTAGATATGGCCACAGCAGCGGCAGCAAACGGAAAACTGGAAATTGCCCAAAGAGCAAACAAAAGTATTCCGGATGGTTGGGTCCAGGATAAAAGTGGGGAAAACTCTACCGATCCGAACGAATTAAAAAATGGCGGTTCGCTCCTTCCTTTGGGCAGTGATAAAGATCATGGCAGTCATAAAGGTTATGGGTTAAGTGCTACGGTCGATATTTTATCAGCGGTGTTATCTGGCGCGAATTATGGCCCTTGGGTGCCTCCTTTTGTGGCTTTCTTAGAACCATCGGCCAATCCGGTTGGCGAAGGACTTGGCCACTTTCTGGGCGCTATGCGCGTAGATGGTTTCAGACCAGCTGCAGACTTCAAAAATCATTTAGATAATTGGGTAGAACGCTTTAAAAGTGCAAAAACGATAGATCCTGATAAAAAGGTAATCATCCCTGGCGAACCTGAACATGAATTTGAGCAGGAAAGGAAAATCAGCGGTATTCCGATCATTGATGTTGTGGTAAAGGATCTGAATGAACTTGCAGTGAAATTGGGTATTGAAGAATTAAAATAACTTCATTTAACCGCAAAGGGCGCTGAGAAGAAAGCACTAAGTTCGCAAAGTTGGGTGCAGCAATTCTATTTTTCCTTAAAGATCCTTCGATTACGCTACCAATTACAGGTTTAGAAAATCAGTCGTCATTTCGACTGAAGCCTAGCGAAATGGAGAAATCTTTTAACATACTTCATTCAAAGATTTCTCCACTGCGGTCGAAATGACGATTCTACGGACCTGTCATCACCCCTCCTTTGTTTTTTCTAAAACTAACCTCTCAGGATGACGATCGAATGAAAATTTCATGTTTTCCGTGTTTCCGCAGCAAAAACACTTAGGTGAGTTCATTATTCATTCTACTGCTTCAATAGATCCTGAAATAAATTCAGGAGGACGGATGTAAGAAAACACGGATTAGAATAAAAAAGCCACAGATTTAACCAGAATCTGCGGCAACTATTAATGATATGGTTTATACCTAACCATAGGAGGTCTTTTTTTAAGGCTTAACAGTTAAGTTATCTTTTAAGTAAAGTGATTTACTTGATGATCCGATCATAATTCTATACTGCCCTGGAGTTACTTCCCATACATTATTGATATTGAGTGTTTGCAGCACCTCTTTATCCAGTTTGAATGAAATTACCTTTGTTTCACCAACCTTTAAATGTACCCTCTGAAAAGCCCTCAATGCAAGAACTGGCTGTGCCAATTTGCTCAACAAAGGTCTCATATACAACTGCACCACTTCTTCACCATCATAATTGCCAGTATTTTTAAGCTCGAAGCTTAAGTTAGTGGTTTCATTTTTAGCAATACTTTTACGGTTAAACTTCAAATTGTTATAAGAAAAGTTGGTATAACTTAATCCATATCCAAATGGGAAAAGTGGTTCCCCGCTTAAGTTGTTATAATCATCGCCTCTTCCAGYAGGTTTATGGTTGTAAACCAATGGTAACTGCGATTCATCTATCGGGTAAGTAATTGGAAGTTTACCTGACGGATTTATCTTGCCAAGCAGTACATCTGCAATGGCGCTACCTCCTGCTTCGCCTGGGTACCAAACATTTAAAACTGCGCTTACTTTATTTAACCAAGGCTGCATATTGATCGCACTTCCACCGGTTAATACCACAATAATAGGTTTCCCGGTTTTTACGAGTTCTCCCAGTAGCATTTCTTGATTACCAGGCAGGTTTAACATCGCCCGATCTAAAAACTCTCCTTCTTTTATGCCTGCAACAAATACGATTGCATCGTTGTTTTTTGCAGCAGCCACCGCATCAGTTATTTCGTTTGATTTCCTGATATTATAATCCCAGATCAGTTTGATTTTACCATTGCCTTTAGGTTCAAAAAATTCGATCTTAATTGCATACTCCTTATTTTTCTCAAAATGAAATGGAACGGTTTTCGTATTGAAAGATTTTTTATCCCAATTATCGATAAGTAACTGGTTATCCAGGTATAATCGGTAACCATCATTTCCCTCCAATCCGATATTAACATCAACATTCTGTGGCACCTTAATTTTACCGGCCCACCTTACCGAATAATCATCCAATTGGAGCTGCTCGTCTGGCGGATATAACGTCCAACTGAAATTAACAGCCTTATCATTTACTTCTTTAATTGGGTTTCCTGAAAATTGAAGCCCTTTGTAATAGCTTCCCATTAATCCTGCTTTCTGATTGGCAGAAAGAAACTGACTATCTATCGGAATATAAGATTGCAGATCCCGGCTACTGCCTTTTACATAATTAACCTTAACGTTATTGGATACGGCATTTTTTAAGCCCTCCAATATATTTATTTTATTGTTTCCGGTACCGCTATAGCCACCTAATCTGGCTTCAACAGCATCTTCCCCTACCAGTAAGATCTGCTTTTCACTTTTTAACGGAAGCGTGTTGTTATCATTTTTCAGGAGCACAAAAGATTTTAAAGCGGCTTCTTTGGCTAAATTGTGATTACTTTGATCGCTCAGCATCTTTTCAGCAATACTTTCATCCACGTAAGGATGCTCAAACAGCCCCAGCTCGAATTTAGCTTTCAGCACCCTTGACAATGCATCATCTATTCTCGATTTGGGAATGCTACCATCTAAAAATGCGGGCAGAAAAAGTTTATAATGATTATAATCTACCTGGAAGATTACATCAAGGCCAGCATTAATCGATTGCGCCGTAGCATCTTTATAATCTTTAGCCGTAAAATGTAACACATTGGCACCTCCTACTGCACCTGCATCAGAAATTACGAAACCTTTAAAGCCCCATTCTGTTTTTAGTTTAGTGGTGAGCAGCCATTTATTTGAGGTTGCCGGAGTACCAAAAACGCTGTTATAGGAAGTCATTAATGAACGGATACCTATGTTTTTAACCCCATCTTTAAATGCTGGAAAGTGGATTTCTTCTAAAAAATGTTTATCCATCTCTATCGGGTAGCTATCCCGCCCGCCATCGCCAACATTGGCAATAAAATGTTTTGGGGTAACAATGATATTCTGCCTTTCTATGGCATTCATAAAAGCATGACCTATTACAGTTGTTAGATAAGGGTCTTCCCCATAGGTTTCTTCTACCCTGCCCCATCTTACATCTGTAGCCATATTGATTACAGGTGCCAAAAGATCCCTCAAACCACGTGCCTTTGCCTCATTGGCAATAGCCGTACCAATTTTGGCCACTAAAGTAGTATCGAAACTTGCAGCTAAACCAATTGATTGTGGAAAAGCAGTAGCACCTTGCCTAACCAAACCGTGTAAAGCCTCATCAAATGGAATGATGGGAATGCCCAAACGGGTTTCCTCAACAAAATATTTTTGAATTTTATTTACTTTTTTAGCCAGAGAAAGTCCGTCTTCAGAGGTATTATAGGTTAACATTTGTTGCGCATTACCACTTCCCTGGGCAGCAGCACTAACCTGCAAACCAAAAATACCGTTTTTAAATTGTGTCTTATTTTCAGTTGTAACATCTCCAGGAATCATAAATAACTGCCAGAATTTCTCTTCTGGCGTCATTCTCGAAATGAGGTCTTTTACCCTCAAATCGATATTTAATTTCGGATTTTTATAGGGTAAAGATTGCCCTTTTTTAACTTGAGCAAAAAGGCCACTGCAGAAAAATAATGCAGGCAATAAATATAGGTATCTTCTCGGTTTCGGCATTGTTAATTAATTTCGGGCGTAAAAGAAAAAGTCAGGGCTATTTTCTCCTCTGTTTTAGGAAAATCGAAGTGTACCTTGCCATCTTTCAATGTCCATTTTACCTTTTGGTTGGTACTTAAAATGGTAATGAGACTTCCTTTTTTAGGAATACTTCCTTGCCATGAAATTTCTTTGTTTGGCGTATTGCCGATTAAACTGATGCCGTAAATAGTTTTACCATCTTTACTTTGCGTAAACCAGTTCTGTCCATCATGATAGTTTTTGGTAATCCTTGTTCCGTATATGGCAGCACCATTTTTACTGGTCCACTTACCAATTTCATCCAATCTTGTAATCACATGATCAGGCAGCGTTCCATCAGCTTTAGGCCCAATACCTAAAAGCAAACTTCCACCTTTGGCTACTATTTCTACTAATTTATGAACCACTTCTTCTGCCGATTTATACTGATCGTTGGGTACAAAACCCCAGGCTCCGCCTAACGTCATGCAGCTTTCCCATGGATACTCTAACTGATTTTCAGGAATTTTCTGTTCAGGGGTCTGGTAGTTTTCAAACTGGTTCTATCCACCACAATTAAACCTGGTTGTGCTTTTCTGGCATCAGCTGCAATTTTCGGCATATCAATATCCTGACTCCAATCAGGAATAGGTGCTCCCCAAGAAAGTACTTCTTTATTTACGCTAGCCCGTGGACGAACCCATCCACCATCTAACCATACTGCAGTGGCATATTTATCCCACCAATAGTATTGAGAATGCCAATCGGGTTTAGAAAAATAAGCACCGATCATAAAATTTTCCTTACGGAAAGCATCGAACACATATTTAGCTACATCTTTTTTGGCATTGGTTGAAAAAGGACCTTTTGTAATGCTAAAATCAGATTGTTTGGTATCGAACATAGCAAAGCCATCGTGATGTTTGGTGGTAAACACCAAATATTTCATTCCTGCACTTTTACCTGCTTTGGCCCATTGCTCAGGATTGAATTTTGTTGGGTTAAATTTTTCGTTTAGGTCCCAATACCATTTTTTATAGTCTTCGTATTTAATGGTACTGTCTCTATCAATCCAATCTTCAGAACAGATAGACCAAGATTCGATAATCCCTGGCACAGCGTAAAGCCCCCAGTGGATAATCATTCCAAACTTTTTATCCTGCCAGGTATCGAGTTTTTGCTTAACAGCTGGATCTGTTGGCCACTCGTAATCTGATGATTCTTTTAGTATGTCGTTTCTTTGGGCACTTGAAAACTTAGCCAAAGCAATTAAAACAAGTACTAGGAGGTATTTTATTTTCATTGTTATTCTGTTTTTAACTTAATCTTTTTTCATTATAATTTTTTCGGTCTGATATGCTCCGATATTCCTACCTTGAATCTGACCATTTTCAATGGCCGGTCTGTAATGTATACCACCGTAAAGTCTACTAATAGCGGCTTCGTTAGCCGCTTGATTAAAAGAAGTGAAGCTTCGCACGGGTAATCCGAAATCAGTCTCAGTATTATCCTGAAACTTAAAGTTATCTCCAAATATTTTGGTTAACACATAGGCTGCTGATGTTGAAGCAACACTATGCCCGCTCGGGTATTCGGGAAATGGAGGTGTTTGCAAAATTGGCCGCCAATTTTCATCGATATTGGCATCAATAAATGTTTCTGGGCGAATGTAATTGCTCCTGTATTTCTCATCCCAACAGCTAATAAAG
>NZ_JBFTRT010000207.1:0-8324 GCF_056399685.1 Pedobacter sp. 01N416 | reverse complement strand
ATTCATAACATGATCGCCCATTTTAACTGGCGTTGCTCCCGGAGATAAACTTAACAGGATATGCCGTCCGGTTTTATCTATTGCTTTGCGAAGTGCCTCAATTTCTGCCTTTTGTACATCATCATAAGGACGTGAAATATCGTCGCACTTGATAAAATCCACTCCCCAGTCGGCATACATCTGCACAATGGAATTATAGTAAGCCTGACCTTCAGGGCTATTGGCATTAACACCGTACATATCTGGATTCCATGGACAGGTAGAGCTTTTAACGGCAATATCCTGCGCTTTTACGTTTGTGCCGAGTACAGGTGTATTTTTTTCGACAGCCTGACGAGGAATTCCCCGTATAATATGAATGCCGAATTTCAGTCCTTTGAATATTTATTTTACCGGGGTATATTTAAAATTCTTAAACGTTACCTTTCCTTCTCCGATGGAACAAAGGCCGATCCGTAAGCTCAAAAATCCGCTAAGTACATTATGGTGCATGCCCGATACCTCAAAGGAATTTTCAATTTTGTTCCATTTCACACCATCTTTACTGTAATATAGATCTACCGTATTCTCTATATTTTTGAGACGCAGGAACACATGGTTGTTCACTACATTTTTTTCAGCCGGAGCTCGCCAGCCACGCAAATCGGCAACTACATCTTCATTATTGGCCAGTATCCCAGACGATGCAGTGCTGTTGTAAAAAAGAGCCAAGCCAGCAGTTGCTTTTCCTTCAATTAATACCTCAACATCAACGGTGTAGGAATGGTCTTCGGGTATGCATAATAAAGGAGAACTATTGCCTATAGTATTTCCTTTTGCTTTAACAGACAAGCTATTGTTAGCCAATTTAAACCTATTGGTATCCAGCTCATCAAAGAATTGCCATTGAGATTTTAATTTATGACCCGCAAAATTATCGTTCAGGTTGAAATTGGTTGTAGAGGGGGCCAAATCTGGCTTTCTGATCGGTTTACTGTCGATTATACCTGTGGGTACTTTGTACCAGCCGTCTTTTGTCCATTCTATAGGCAGAAGCATCGTTTGGCGGCCTTTGTTGTAAAAGTCTTTTTCGTAAGCATGGAACACCATCCACCAGTTTCCTTTTACATCATCGATTATGGTAGCATGCCCTTTTGATCTCCATTTTTCAGATTTCTCTGTTGTTCTTACAATCGGATTATAGGGAGAGTTTTCCCATGGCCCTGACAGTGATTTTGACCTTGCAGATACGACCATGTGACCAGTTATCGGACCTGCTGTTCCGCCTTCGGCTACAGTAATATAGTAATATTCTCCCCTTTTTATCAATTTAGGGCCTTCCAGGCAAAAACACTCAATAGACCAGTTTCTAGGGATGGGCCAACCTTTGTATGAACTCTTTTGGTTTCCTGTGGTGGAAAGGCCATCATCAGATAACGGCACAAATCCTCCGTCGCTGAAGAATAAATACCTTTTACCCTGCTCATCTGTAATGTGTCCGGGGTCGATGTTGCCGATTTTCAGGTCAACCGGTTCACTCCATTTACCCGCGATCGAATCTGCGGTTACCACATAATTGGTACCGTTTGCCGGGAAATAGATATAAAACTTATTTTTATACTTCACCAGATCGGGTGCATACACCGAACCCACTTTTTTGTTCAAGGCGTGAGCTACTGGTTTCCAGTTGATCAGATCTTTTGAATGCCAGATCAATAAACCTGGATAATATTCGAAAGATGAATGTACCATGTAATAATTATCCCCATCGCGTAATATACTAGGGTCGGGATAATCTCCTGCGAAAATTGGATTCGTATAGAAACCCGGGGCCTTCGGGTTCTGAGCTACCTGGTATTGCGCTGTTGCACAAATACTAAACTGCAGCAAAAAAATTGTGATTATAAATTTATTCATATTGTTTTATTCGGTAAAAAGTATTGTTAACCTGTAATTATAGGCTTGATTATTTCTGTGTAATTCCTTTCCAATTATCTGTTCTGAAAGGGATGGCTGGCAAGCCTTCGGCATTTATCAGGTTACATTCGGGATTATCAGCCCAGGCATAGCGTACCGCTTGCGGATCCCGCACCTGATCGGCATAAACCACCACATATTTTCCCTCTATGGTGGCTTTAGCCCAGTAAAACTGTTGATCATTACCAGCTATGGAGAACCCTGTTATTTCTTTGGCATCTTTGCTTCGGAGGCCAGCTGAAACATTGTTAAAACTAATGTAGATACGATTTGCTTCTTTCCGGTAACTTTTATACAAAGGGCCCGATGCTGTTACTTTTTGTTTGTACACCTGTTTATTGGCATTTAATGCCAAGCGCCGGCCAACCTCCTGTTTGTTCTTTGGATGGATATTATCTGCTTCACCGATATCGATGATGCAGGCCATACCAGTATTGGGTTGCGATAATGTTAACGTTTGGGCTTCCCTTAACTCGGCCCATTCACTTTCGGAAGGAAGCGGCTTTCTTTTTTTGAAATTTGCGAGCTGAACATACATAAATGGCAGATTGCCCTGTTTCCAACGTTTTCGCCAGTCGTCAATCAGCATGGGAAATAACTTTCGGTAGTTATAGGCCTCGGCCTCATTGGCTTCTCCCTGGTACCAGAGAAATCCTTTGATACCAAAAGGAATAACCGGGTTAATCATTGCATTGAACAGCAATGAGGGATAATTTTGATAATTTTTTATTTGGGGCAAGCCTGGTTCAAGGTCTTTTTGATACCGCCATTTTCCAGCTAAAGAAACTTTAACAGCACCATCAGTGATATTAATTTCCTCTGCAGGAGGATTTATGCCACCACCACCCCATAACATTGCTATCCTGAGGCTAATCGTATTTTCGCCTTTTCTAATTAATTTAGCAGGAATGGTATAGGATTGTTTCGGATCACTGTTCCATATGGTTTTACAGATTTCTTCGCCATTGAAATACATCGAATAGTTCATTTCCGGGTGTCCGAGATGCAGGGTTAAATCTTTTCCATAAAAGGATTCGGGTAAGATTATCTTTTTACGCAGCCATACCATCCCTTCATAAGGCCCGATGCCAAAATCTTTGATCAGCCGGGGCATTTCTACAGTGGGCCAGCCCGAATCGTCATAACTGGTTGCTGGTATTGTTTTATCCGTATTTTTTTGCGGGTGATATACGATGTCCCAGAAACGGATCAGATTAAGGCTATCATTTACAAAACTTTGTTCACTTAGCGTATCGTTGGCAATCATGCGTGTTTTGGTGATCGGTGAAGTCAGCAATTGCTCCCGGCTTGTCCACGACTCTATAGGCGTGCCTCCCCAAGTGCTTTGGATAATACCAATGGGAACATGCTGATCACGATGTATTTTTCGGGAAAAATAATAGGCAACAGCCGAAAACTGCGGCACATTTACAGGATTACAAACTGCCCATGTTCCCCCAGGGATATTGTGCTGTGGTGTTAATTTCTTATCGTGCGCTACCTGAAGCAGGCGTATTTCTGGATAATTGGCATTTGAAATTTCATTATCTGCATCCAGGGATTGCTTTACCTGCCACTCCATATTCGATTGCCCGGAAGCCAGCCATACATCGCCAATAAGAATTCCATTAAGCTTGATTTCTGAGCCCGGTTTTCCCTGTTCTGAAATTTTAAGTGCATAGGGACCACCTGCTTTATGCACCGGAAAACGGATGATCCATTTCCCTTCATGATCTGCTATCGCGACAGCACGGAATCCCCCTAGCTCGGCTATGATATGTGTACCCGGTGCAGCGTTTCCCCAAACCGGAATTTTAATACCTCTTTGCAAAACCATATTATCGCCAAAAAGTTTTGGCAGAACAATCTGGGTATGACCTTTTACCTGGATAAAAAGGAGCAATATAAAAAATATAAACCAGGCTTGTATTCGTACGCTCATTATTTGTGTGTATAATCATTCTCTCGGAGATGGAGGCTTTCCATCCATCAATAGCTAAGCTTCCACCTGGCCGGGAAATTTATATTTACCAAAATCTACGGCCCATGAAGAACCGTAGATTTATTATTTCTTACTGTATAAATACAGTTGCTTTTACTTAGATCCGGCAATAAGGGCATTTACGATCCCCTGATCGAGAACTTTATTATTTCTTCGGTCTAAAACGGTACCTTGTTCCCAAAAGAAGGGCTTGAGGCCAGATTTAATGGCCTGTTGGGTTGAATAAGTTGTCCAGTAATCTATCGACTCATTGTGTTTTGCCATATCCGAAGGCAGATAATTGGAATTTGTTCTCCTGAAAGCTGCATATTCACCCAGTATTACCGGAATTCCTTTATCGACAAACTTGGCTTTCATCAATGCATATAATCTTGATAATTCACTTTCTTCACCCCAGGTTGCATTTCGGCTAGGATCGATAACCGAATGATGGCCCGATCCCCAGTAGTAGAACATTTTACCCCAACTGGCATCACCATCAAGCAATATTGTAAATTGAGATGGCGTATAGTTATGCACCTCAACCATCATGCGGTTAGGCACCTGATCTGTTGGAAGGGTATTCATCAGATTATTTGTTTTTTCGAAATCAGTGCCTGGCCCCTGAACAACCAGCACACGGTAACTGTTTCTGCCACCTGTAGCACGAACGGCATTTATAAATGTTTGGTGGTAACTGTTTAATATTGCCATCTGTTCTGCATTTTCGGCAGGAGGTTCATTTGCACTGGCAAACATCAGATGCTCATCAAAATCTCTCATGGTTGTAGCAATCTGCTCCCATAATGCCTTTTGTTTCGCATTAACCAGCTCTTTCTTTGCCTGGTTGATATTCTGATCCAGCCAGCCCCCGTCCCAGTGGATATTCAGCAGTACATACATATCATTGTCTACACAATATTTAACTACTTCTTTAACACGGTTAAGCCATACAGGATCGATGGTAGCCTTTTGCTCGTCGCTCAAATGTTTCCAGTCCCAGGCGCAAGGAATGCGTATTGCATTAAAACCTGTCTGTTTTACAAATTTCACATACGATTCAGTAATCTGGGGGTTACCCCAGCCCGTTTCGCCGCCCTGAGCTTCCATTGTATTTCCAATATTCAGGCCCAAATTCATTTTCGCCGCCAGTTGTACCGCTGTGCTGCCCATACCTGTTTGGTCGGGGGCTTTGGGCGATGTATTATAGGAAGGATATAGTGTACTCGTTTGCGATATCGTAATCCTTCGGGCCTGTCCGTTATCTGAATTAACCACCATTACCGCAGCACGGGAAACACCTGTAAGATTAGGCATTGCGGTTAACTTTAATTCGGTATTTCCTTCATTTCCAGCAGTCTGGTTAACCTGCAACCAAAGATCGGCAGGATTTTTAGTATTCCACTTACCATTGCTGGTAACCGTTATATTGGAGATGCCTCCATCAGGCAGAAAAGCAACATCCGATGTAGAAATGCTGAGCTGTGGTTGAACTTCTTCTTTCTTTTTACAATATGCGGTAAGCAGGCTAAAGGAGAGCAATACCAAGATATATAGGCATCCTTTTATTTTTACATTTCCGAAGCGGCTCATAAGTTTGTTTTATTTTTCTTCTTAAGATTATAGGAAATCTTTCCCATTGCTATAATTAAAACATACCGGCCCGTAAATTACGGGCCGAATTATTGCTTATCTTATTTTTACGATCCTGATATTATCAACAGCGGCTTCAAAGTCGGTGACGACAGTTTTACCATCATTGGTAAAAGTGACGTTGATTGCTCCATTTCCGGTCGAACCGAGTAACTCGGTCAAGGTCTGAGCTGGCAGTCCGTTCTTTAAAAAGTTCGATAATGGAACAGTGACTGTTTGCCAGCCATTTGTTTTAAATGAAGTGTTAGAACCGTTAGCATTTTTCCAAGGGCGATAAAAAGCAGAATAGTCAAATGTATAGTCTTTAACAATCTGAATGGAACCATCGGTCCAAGGCTTCTTAACAGCGATTTCAAATTTTAATGAATACTTGTTCAGAGTATCTTGCAAATTGGCTTTAGGAACCCACTGAACTGCGTTGGTATTGATGGAGCGTCCGCCTTCCCACCAGCTTCCATTGCCAGCAGGGATATTTGTTGCCTTTAATATTCCATAGTTACCATTATTCCCCGGGAAATTCACAGCGCTGTTTGAAACATCAGAACCCCAGCTGAAGGTATTTATACCGTCATAGTTATTTAATACACCTGTTGTAAAATCATGAACGTTGTAAAAGGTGGTGGCTGTACCCGATTTTGTGGTCACAATAACAGGTCCAGGTGTAGAAACACTTGCAGGAACTGCCATACTTATGGCGGTACCATCATTTGCGCCCTTAARGCCCGTTACCTCCACCCCAGCATAGCTTACCCGTTGAATAAAAAAGAAATTTAATCCTTTTATCGTAACGCTATCGCCAGGATTGGCGCTTTCATTTGATATTTCGGAAATCGTAGGTGCAGGAGCAACGATCGGAAATGAAAAGGTAGTTTCGCCCTTTGTGGTTACAAAACGTATGATATTAAGCTGCGAAGGTTCTACCAAAGGGAAAGGAATTACTGCCGGCATTAATACGATTGCACTTGTATCAGAAAACCAGGCGTCGTTAAATGAGCCCTTTACTCCGTTAAAATAAATCTGGAGTGCTCCTTTTAGGTTACTCCCTGTAATTACAACCCATTTTCCGGTTCCTACCCTGGTTAAGAGCGAATCGCCCGGACTGGGTACATAATTACGTACTCCAGTAATAACCGGTGGACCTGATGATGAGGAGGATGCATCTTTTTTACAGCCTTGAACTGCAAAAAATATTATTGCAACTAAAATAAGTAACAAATGGCTATTGGCCCTGTTTAACAGATTTTTCATATCTTTTTTGATTAATAATAAATTAGTCCGAATTAATAATATGCCACTGGTGGATCCAATAATTTCGGATCGGCAGTTATCTCTGTGGCCGGTATAGGCAAAGTAAAGGTTGCAATGGTTGGTGCTGTAATAACTATCCCATTGTTATTTCTGGTCTTCTTCCCTGTAGCTGGATCATAAGCAAACTGAACCCTGGTTTTCTTCTGAATCTGATTGTTCAATATGTTAACAGCCCCTTGTGGATTATAATATGAAAGGCGAACCAGATCAAACCAGTACTGCCCCTCATATGCCAGCTCAATCCTTCTTTCATTTCTAAGTGTTTCCGTGGTGATTGTTGTTACCGGATCAACACCAGCCCTTTTCCTTACCATGTTGAAAACCCTTAATGCTTCTGCATCAGAAGTTGAACTACTGGTTCCTAGTAAGGCCTCAACATACACCAGATAAACATCAGCCAGGCGTAAAACCGCATTATGTTCGCTAGAAGACCATATGTCCATCGTTGGTGCGTTATTATCGATAGCAGTACCAACAATATGTTTTTTAACGCTGCATGAGGTAGCAGTATACCCTCCGCCAGCTGCGTTCAGTTCGGGATAGTGATCGCCTGTAAGCATAAAGGTCGCTTTGCGTCGTATAGAATCCTGAGGTGTATATAAGGTATCAAGATCAACGGTTGGTCCAATGGCACCGCCCCATCCTCCACCAGGCGGAACTATGCTCCCGCTGGGTGCAAACTGGGTCTGCATCGCATTACCATTACCATAACCCACACCAGGTGCCCACTGAAAGGCAAAAAGTGATTCCTGGTTGTCATTAAACTGTGTTCTAAACAGGTTGTAATAACTTGGCAAAAGGGTTAATCCACTGGTATTGATTACATTTTTAGCGAAAAATGCAGCACTGTCTAAATCCGACTGGCGTCTGCTTCCGCTGATACCGGCTTTTGTTAAATATACTTTGGCCAGCATACCCTGAGCAGACCAGGTAGTTACCCTTCCTGCCTGATCGCGTGGTGGCAATGCGCCTGCGGCAAACCTTAAGTCGCTGATGATAAATTTGTATACATCGCTAAGCAGGTGACGTGGCAACAGTGGATTTTTTATTAATTTATCATTATCCTCAATGATGGGCACTGCCCCCCACAACTGTGCCAAATGAAAATACGCAGTGGCACGCAAAAACTTCAGCTCTCCAAGTGCCCCATTTTTACTTTTGAGGGATACGCTATCTGGCACGTTATTAGTGATTGCCTTAATATTGGTATTACAATGCGCCACTATTTTATAAAAACAGCGCCATGAGGTACCAATTTGTCCATTATTGCTGGTTACCGCAAACGAAGTCAACTGGGCAAGGTCAGCATTATAAGGCTGCAACATATTGCCGCTCAGAATGTCGCCGATACCGAGCAAAGGGAAACTGTTCCAATCGTTCCATGGCTGCGCATAAAGGGCAGCTGGCTGCGCATAAAGGGCAGCTG
>NZ_JBFTRT010000206.1:0-8518 GCF_056399685.1 Pedobacter sp. 01N416 | reverse complement strand
GGGAAAGATTGTGCACAAGTTTCAACTGCTTCTCCTTCCATCATTTCCTAGGCCGATAGCAGGGTGCAGATCGCCTAGCGCACATTGCAGGGCGCGATAATTTGTCTTTTAGCCCTTTCCCTTTCAGGGGAAAGGTGCCGATAAGCGGATAGGGGTTTAAGGCGCTCGCTATAATACGATTGTCATTCCGCGCAGGCGGGAATCGTTACAAATACTCTTCAATATTTCCTTTGCCTTCACGGATCACTTCAAACTCGCCGGTGGTACAATCGATTACGGTAGAGGCATCATTATCGCCGTAACCACCGTCGATTACCAGATCGACCAGGTCTTCGTATTTTTCATGAATCAATTCCGGATCCGTAGAATACTCAATTACATCATCATCATCCTTTATGGAACTAGATAGGATGGGGTTACCCAATTCTTTTACAATGCAACGGGCAATATTGTTATCGGGCACACGGATACCCACCGTTTTTTTATTGGAACTTAATAATTTGGGTACGTTGTTGTTCGCATTAAAAATAAAGGTAAAAGGGTACAAATAATTGTACAGTTTTTTTATTATCTTTAATTTTGAAGATTATTAACATTAATATGGAAATCACAAATTATACCTCATTCAGGCAAAGTTTAAAGTCTTATTTAGATAAGGTTTTTACGAACCATACCCCCTTATTTGTTACCCGGGCAAAAGGAGAAGATGTTGTTGTGCTATCTAAAGCAGATTATGATAGTATGCAGGAAACTTTTTATTTGTTAAAAAGCCCAAAAAATGCAATTAGGCTTGATCAGGGACTAAAAGATTATGAGAATGGTTTAGCCAAGGAGCAAGACTTGATCGATAATGATTAAATTGTTTCTCGATGGTGCATGGGAGGATTATCTCTATTGGCAATCGGTTGATAAATCGGTTCTGAAGAAAATAAATGCCTTGATAAAAGAAATCGAACGCACACCTTTTGAAGGTACCGGAAAACCTGAGCCACTAAAACATCAATATTCTGGATGGTGGTCGAGGAGGATTAATTTAGAACATAGACTTGTTTACAAAGTAGAAGATAACAAAATTATCCTCCTACAGTGCAGGTATCATACTTAACAATAACAACATGAGAAAAGCTTTTGTCGCAATTGCTGCATTTTTAATTGCCCTAACCATTATGCTGGGCCTTTACCATCCCTTTTTATGGTGGACATTCATCTTCACTGGTCCTTTTGTAATTCTTGGTATTTACGATTTATATCAGCCCAAGCATAGTATTGTAAGGAATTACCCGGTTTTTGGCCGTTTAAGGTATTTTATGGAAGAATTGAGGCCGAAAGTTTACCAGTATTTTGTAGAGAGCGATACGAACGGTACGCCTTACAGCAGGTTAAACCGCTCATTAATCTATCAACGCGCTAAAAAAGATAACGATACCATTCCATTCGGAACGCAGTTAAATGTTTACGATAACGGCTATGAATGGTTAAGCCATAGTATTGCGGCCATTTCTCACCACGAATTAAACCTGGATCCACGCGTTATGGTTGGTGGTCCGGATTGTAAGAAACCTTACTCTGCGAGTATTTATAATATATCGGCCATGAGTTTTGGCTCATTAAGTCAGAATGCAATTCTGGCTTTAAACGGTGGTGCTAAAATGGGCAACTTTGCACACAATACCGGCGAAGGTGGAATCAGCGATTATCACCGTCAGCCCGGAGGCGATTTAATCTGGCAGATTGGTACCGGTTATTTCGGTTGCCGCAATGCCGATGGTACCTTTAATTACGATGCTTACGCCGAAAGGGCAAAAACCGACCAGGTAAAAATGATCGAGATTAAACTTTCGCAAGGTGCTAAACCTGGTCACGGTGGTATGCTGCCCGCCAAAAAGGTAACACCAGAGGTAGCCAGAATCCGTTTAGTGCCCGAAGGTAAAGATGTATTGTCGCCACCTGCTCACTCGGTATTTAATACGCCGATCGGTTTGTTGGAGTTTGTGAAGAAACTCCGCGATTTATCGGAAGGTAAACCAGTAGGATTTAAGCTTTGTATCGGCCGTAAAAGCGAATTTTACGCCATTTGTAAAGCCATGGTAGAAACAGGTATTTATCCTGATTTTATTACCGTTGATGGTGGCGAAGGCGGAACGGGTGCTGCTCCACAGGAATTTTCGAATTCGGTAGGTATGCCTTTGCGCGAAGGTGTGGCTTTTGTGTACGATGTTTTGAATGGTTTTGATCTGAAAAAACACATTAAAATTATCGCCTCGGGCAAAGTGGCAACAGGTTTCGATCTGGTTAAAAATATCGCCCTTGGTGCCGATATGTGTAATGCTGCCCGCGGAATGATGTTCGCTTTAGGCTGTATCCAGGCATTAGAATGTAACAGCAATACCTGTCCAACAGGCGTGGCTACGCAAGACCAGAGTTTAATGAAAGGCCTTGTAGTAGAAGATAAAACCGTTCGGGTTAAAAACTTCCATAACCTAACCGTAGCAAGTGCTGTAGAGCTATTGGGGGCTGCGGGTTTAAGAGAAACGCATCAGTTAAGCAGGGCGTATATCAACAGGCGGGTAAGTCCGAGTGTAATGCAGAGTTATTTAGAGAGTTTTCCATATATCCCGGCAGGTAGCTTGTTAAAAACGCCTTACCCAACCCGTTACGAACTGGGCATGGCGCTGAGCACTTCGGCCAGTTTTGCCCCAACCGATTATAAGGTTTCGGCGGTAGATTATGCACATGCCAATCCGTATGGTGACAGCATGCATGATGATGGGCGATAACAGCGAGAGATGACTTACGAAGTTTAAAAAGAGGCTAAGCGTCGGCAGAACTTCGGAAGTCTAGCATATGGCAACTCATTAGTTTTTTGGAAAGCAGGGGCAGTGGTGTTTAGGTTTGTTCAGTCCTGCTTTTTGCTTCTGCCGATGAAAAATCGGCATCCGCGTCAATCAGGTTTAGGTGGCAAGTAATGAAGGGGTATTAACGGGTGAATCACCAAACGTTCCTACGGAACGAAAACGCCAATTAAACAATTGGCTACCCAGGAAGCGTCCCGATGGGACGGTTGTTCAAAACCCTCGATTTGTTTAGCGTACATTAATTCGGTTGTGCTCACATCTAGGCCTTTACTCTGAATTTATCTCAGGGTCTTAATAATAACAAGCTGCAGGATAGATACTGAAACAAGTTCAGTATGACGGATTTGTGCCCTAGATCCGTCACCCTGAATTCATTTCAGGGGCTTAATGATAACAAGCTAGCATGATAGATACTGAAACAAGTTCAGTATGACGGGATTTGTYCCCTMGATCCGTCACCCTGMATTYATTTCAGGGKCTTAAATRATAACAAGCTAGCATGATAGATACTGAAACAAGTTCAGTATGACGGATTCGTTCCCTCGATCGTCACCCTGACCCGATAGTTATCGGGTTTATCTCAGGGTCTTAATAATGCAAAAAAAGGAGTCAAGTTTTTAAAAACTTGACTCCTTTGGTAATTGGCTATTTGTTTTTCCTAAACCCTAAACCCTAAACCCTAAACCCTTCTAAAATTCTGCATTTTTCGGGAATCTTGGGAAAGCAATTACATCGCGGATGTTGGTCATTCCGGTTACAAACAATACCAAACGTTCGAAACCTAAGCCAAAACCCGAGTGCGGAGCTGATCCAAAGCGGCGGGTATCTAAATACCACCAAAGTTCTTCCTGTGGAATGTTTAAATCTTCCATACGTTTAGTTAAACGGTCTAAGCGTTCCTCACGTTGCGATCCGCCAATCATTTCGCCAATACCAGGGAATAAGATATCCATCGCTGCAACAGTTTGTCTGCCTTCAGCATCTGGTTCATTCTGGCGCATGTAGAACGATTTAATATCAGCAGGGTAATCCGTTAAAATTACCGGTTTTTTAAAATGTTTTTCTACTAAGTAACGTTCGTGCTCACTTTGTAAATCCGCACCCCACTCATCAATCAGGTATTTAAATTGTTTCTTCTGGTTTGGTTTAGAAGATTTTAAAATCCTGATCGCCTCCGTATAGGTTAAACGCTCAAATTCGTTGGCCAGGCAGAAGTCCAATTTCTCTAACAAGCTAAATTCGCTGCGCTCGTTCTGCGGTTTTTGTTTGTCCTCTTCGGCCAAACGTGTGTTTAAGAATTCTAATTCATCCTTGCAGTTATCTAAAGCATATTTAATTACATACTTCATCATATCTTCTGCAAGCTGCATGTTATCTTCTAAATCGGCAAATGCAACTTCTGGCTCAATCATCCAGAATTCGGCCAGGTGACGTGTAGTATTTGAGTTTTCTGCCCTAAAAGTCGGGCCGAAAGTATAAATCTGTCCGAAAGCCATTGCCGCTAACTCGCCTTCTAATTGACCCGATACGGTTAAGTTGGTTGCACGGGCAAAGAAATCTTGCGAGAAATCTACTTTACCATCGTCTGTACGTGGTGTATTGTCGAAATCTAAAGTAGTTACCTTAAACATTTCGCCGGCACCTTCTGCATCACTTGCGGTAATTACAGGCGTGTGCATGTATACGAAACCACGTTCGTTGTAGAATTGGTGAATGGCAAAAGCCAAAGCATGACGAACCTTAAAAACAGCATTAAAAGTATTGGTACGGAAACGCAAGTGTGCAATCTCGCGTAAAAACTCTAAACTGTGTTTTTTTGGTTGTAATGGAAACTTTTCAGGATCACTATCACCCAAGATTTCTAGGGTTGTTGCCTTAATCTCAACGGTTTGTCCTTTACCAAGCGATTCGATCAATTTACCTGTCGCAGAAATGGCCGCACCGGTAGTTATTCTTTTTAACAGCTCATCAGGTAAATTATTAAAATCGATCACAACCTGGATATTGCTCATGCAAGACCCGTCATTTAATGCAATAAACTGATTATTACGGAAAGTTCTAACCCATCCCATAACCGTTACTTCTGTGTCAAATGCTGTCGACTTTAATAAATCTTTAATTTGCTGTCTCTTAATCATATTGTTATTTGTAAAAGGCGCAAATTTAGAAAAAAACTTTATCAGTTGGCAGTTTTTAGTATACAGTTTTCAGTTTTTTAGCGTGAGGGATTTGCTAACTGATAATTGCGGACTGTTAACTGCAAAAGCCTACTGTTGTTGTTGCTGCTGTTGTTGCTGGATGGCTTCCATATATTGTTGATAGCTGTTTTGTGTTCTTGCTGTGGTTATTGTTCCAGATGGTTTAGTATAATTCACTTCTTTTGGCTGAAAATAAGTTTCGTTATCATTAAAATCTTCATCATTATAACCAACTGATACGTTAACTTCCATAATATGCTCGAAACCACCTTTGTAAACCCCTTTTACAGGAGAGCAATCAGTAAAATTTCGACCTACTGCCAGGCGCACATGGTTTTCGTTGGCAATGCAGTTATTGGTGGGGTCTAAGCCCAGCCAGCCATACTCGGGTAAATATGCCTCGGCCCAGGCATGCGTTGCGCCTTCACCCCGCATACCATCTCTATTGGGACAGATGTAACCGCTCACGTACCTGGCCGGAATCCCGGTTAAACGCAACATGGCTGTTAATACATGCGCAAAATCCTGGCAAACACCTGCTCTAAGTTTTAAAATTTCATCTATGGTKGTATCAACTGCGGTTACACCTTTAATGTATTCGAAATTATGGAAAACATCGGCACAGTATTTTATCGCGGTTTGATAGGGGGTGTCTTCAGCATCTTTAATCTTCAGCGCTGTTTCTTTCAGTTGGCTAATGCCCTCGAAACTTTCTTGTCGCAAGTAATCTATGTACGGCACTTCAAATTTTAGGACGTTTAAACTGTTCCACTGCTCGCTGCTAAACATATCGTCTTGCGGCAATGGCTTCGGGAAGGTTTCTACACTTACTTTGGAAAAAATTTTCAGCTGTGTATGGGGCTCATTTTGGGTAAATGTGCCTACTTCATTGCCATAGTAATCGATAAAAATTTCAATTTCCGGGCTTCCGGAGATATTCAGGTCGTGTTTAACCACCTTTTGAAAATCATCCTTGATCGGAAATAAAATAATCTGATTTGCACTGTCCCGAACAGGTAATTCGTATTTATAATTGGTGATATGTTTGATTTTGAAAATTGGCATATTGGTTTTTATTATTATAGGTTACCACAGATAAAAAGGATAAACACAGATGAAAAATCAATAAAGGAAATAGTATCTGTGTTAATCATGTCTATCTGTGGTTAAAAAACTATTTATGAATTTGCGAAATAATATTCATTTAGCAGGTTTCCGATGCCGAAAAGTTCAGCTCTGATTTCTGTAAGGTAATGATGCAACTGCTCTTCGTTCATGGTATTTACCGAGCTATAGGTAATCATACTTTTTAAACGCCCTATTTTAAAAGATAAGTTATTGTAATGTTCGATATTGCTTTCGCTCTTTAACCGGTTAAAATACCTTTCAATATTGTTCATGGCGTACAGTACCGACCGTGGAAAATCATTGTTGAGCATCACTAATTCGATGATGTTTTTTGCATCGAAACCTTGCCTGTAAGTTTTTAGATATAGCTCATAACCGCCTAATGATAGCAATAAATGTTTCCAGTAGGATATATCCGTGAGCAGATCTGGGTTGCTGCTTATCGAGCTGAATTTAATGTCGAGAATATCGACTGACTGTATGCTTCTCTCGAGGTGTTTGCCAATATTCATAAAACTTCTGCTTTCTCCACGCTCCATCACACTGTCGGCAGTTCCGTTATATAACATTACCTGTTTAATCAAAACATCCAAGGCCGTAACAGGATCATCCTTCTGTACGTACCACAGTAATTTTTCATCTTTTACCGCATGGTAATATTCGTTTAAACACTGCCATAAATCTTTAGGGATGTGTTCCTGAACACTCCGTGCATTTTCCCGGGCCAGGGTAACGATGTTTAAAATTGAATTTTGATTCTCGCGATTCAACAATAGGTATTCTATCACGGCACGGCTATCGTGCTGGATATTCAATAATTCATTTTCGTCATCTGATGAAAAAATCCTGATTACGGGCTTCCAGGTAAATTCCTGTATGGTATCTTGTGAGGAAGCATAATTTGTTTTTAACATGCGCAGCATACCATCGCTGCGCTCAACATATCTGCTTAGCCAATATAAGCTTGATGCAACTCTACTTAACATATTCTGTATTCTAAGAAGTTAAAACCYATGTATCTTTACTGCCGCCACCCTGCGAGCTGTTTACGACCAGCGAACCTTCTTTTAAAGCTACCCTGGTTAAGCCGCCCGGCACAATTGAAATGCCATCTGGTCCGTTTAAAGCGAAAGGGCGAAGATCGATTCTGCGTGGAGCCAGTTTTCCGTTGATAAAACAGGGGGCAGAAGATAGGCTTATGGTAGGCTGGGCAATAAAATTGCGTGGATCTTTCAATACTTCGATTTTGTATTCGTCTGTTTCCTGCTCGCTGGCAGCGTGCCCCATTAACATGCCATATCCACCACTTCCATTGGTTTTTTTAATTACCATCGTATTGATGTTTGCAAAAACATAATCGAGTTCATCTTTATTGCTGAGCTGGTAGGTGGGTACATTCTTGAGTATGGGTTCTTCGTTCAGGTAGTACCTGATCATATCTGGTACATAAGTATAAACGGCTTTGTCGTCGGCTACGCCATTGCCTATTGCATTAATAATGGCTACATTACCTTTGCGATAGGCACCCATTAGGCCTGCAACGCCCAGTACGCTGTTCGGATTAAAAACCAGTGGATCAAGATAGTCGTCATCTACACGGCGATAAATCACATCAACCTGCTGCAGGCCAGTGGTGGTTTTCATAAACACCTTTTGGTTTTTAACCACCAGATCACGTCCCTCTACCAGTTCTACTCCCATTAAGCGGGCCAGGGTAGTGTGTTCGTAGTACGCAGAATTATACATGCCCGGGCTCAACAGTACAATTGTTGGGTTAGAAACAGCTCTGGGAGAGAGGCTCATTAAATTTTTATACAATATGGCAGGGTATTCGGTTACACTTCTTACGCCGCACTGCGGAATAAGGTCGGGGAATAACCTTTTGGTAATTTCCCTGTTCTCGAGCATATAGCTCACCCCTGAAGGTGTGCGCAGGTTGTCTTCTAACACATAAAATGTTCCGTCATGATCTCTTATCAGGTCTATTCCGGCAATATGGATATAGATATCATGTAATACGTTTACATTGTGCATCTCTCTTAAAAAATGCGGACAAGAATAAATTACATTTATAGGTACAATCTGGTCTTTTAAGATAAATTGATTACTATAAATGTCTTTTAAGAAAAGATTCAGCGCTTTTAGGCGTTGTTTTATTCCTTTTTCTATAAAACTCCACTCTGTTGAAGTGATAATTCTTGGGATAATATCAAAAGGAAAGATTTTTTCGATCCCTTCGCCGCTATCGTATACCGTAAAGGTAATACCCTGGCTCATGAACAGCTTTTTGGCCAATTCTTCCTTTTTGTTCAGGTTCTCAAGAGATTCTTTAGAGAG
>NZ_JBFTRT010000205.1:0-7989 GCF_056399685.1 Pedobacter sp. 01N416 | reverse complement strand
TGATAGCCCTTCAGCACAGCCAGATAGAAACCGTGTTCCCGCTCCAGCTGCGCCACCGCTAATGGCGGTTCTGTACCACCCGCGCCAACCGCTTTCAGCTGGGTATTAAGCACCGCTGCCGAAATGGCCTTTTTAAAGGAAAGCACATAGGCCAGGTAAAGCACCAGCAGCATCAACAGCCCTAAAGCCAGTTTTTTCGTCTTTAAACTTAATTTCTCCAACATATCAATATCCGATCAAAAGATTAAAGAAATAACGATCAGCGCCCATCTCCTGCTGGTAGCGCAACAGCCTGACACTGCGCACCCATTTTTTTTCCTTTAGCATAAATATCCAGTTGTTCACTGCGCTCAGGTCGGCAGTTTCTCCCGATATCTTTATCGTATTTTCCGCCGGTTCCACAGAACCCGTTTTCTTTTCCTCCCCGAACTGCACCTGCGTCAGGTTCAGCAGCCTGGGCCTGGAGCTTCCGACCTCGTTCAGCAGAAAAGCATAACTGTATCCACCGTTCCATCCCATTTTCTTCAACAAGGCCTTCTGCTGGGCAATCTCTTTTTTCAGTACATCGCCCTGATCGGCTGTAGCCGTCAAATGACCCGCCTTTTCGTTCAAAACTGCATTCTCCGCATTATAATGACTCAGCATAAAAAAGCTGATGAGCAGCAGGCCCAGAAGCACAAAAACAAATACTGAAGCCATTTTTTTAAGGCCGGAATCTTCCAAAAAGGTGCTAAAAACAAGATCAACCCTCTCGTTGTCGGCTTTGACCATTTCAACCCGGTCATGCAGAAAAAGCTGGAAGGCCAGCGCATAAGGCAATATGCACCTGGAAGCTACTTTATTTTTCCCCAGCGCCACCTTACTTTCTCCTGCCTGCACCGCTGTATGACCGTAACCCGAAAAGCTTCCATCCTCGGCCACCGAAAAAACATGTCCATCAGCCGAAAATCCCCCMTCCGTTTCCCCAAGCAGGTCCCATATCCCCACAACGGGCAGCCCGCCCAGGCTCAGGGCATACACCTTAAGTCCTGCCGCCTTCAGTTTACCCAATAGGTCATCAGCCAGGGATTTCCGGACAATACTGATCCAGGCCTGCTTTTCCTGCAGTAATTCCTGCAGATAAAATTCTTTCTGCTCCACCGATGGAAAAGCTGCTTTAAAAAAACCGGACTGTCCGTTCCCCTTAGCCTCAAGCTGTTTGTGGATGATCCCCTTTCCGCTCAGTGCCAATGCAACCGGATATTTCCTTGGAAGGGATTCCAGCACCTTTACCAAAGATCCTTCAACCTGTTTATGTTCCAGGATCTCCAGGGCATTTCCCTTCCTGTACACCACAGCATAGCTGCAGCGGTACTGCCCCTCCTGGAGCAGCACGATCTCAATCCCGAGCAAATGGTCAAAAGGCGCAAACATGATCAGTACAGGATTGTAGGTTTGATAAAAACCAGGGTCACCACTTTGTTATTGGATTTTTCCCTGCTGCTAAATAGCCATTTCAGTACCGGGATACGCGAAAGTATAGGGATACCGGATCCGCTTTCATTACTTTCTGTCCTTTCCAGGCCGCCCAGCACGATCATATCTTCATTTCTCGCTCTGATCATCGAGGTAAACTTACTCGTGGATTTGGGCGGCGGCGCGTTCAGCGGCGGATTACCGATAAAGTCCGAGATGTTCACTTTAATATTTAAAGTCACCTGGTCATCGCCCGACACCACCGGCCTGATATCGATTTCCAGGTTGGCATTCACCTCCGTAAACTGCTCGGTTACCACCGTCTGCGCATTGAGCGAAGGGATCACGTTCTGTGTCCTTTGGCTATAATAACGCGAACTCCCAATACTCAGGCTTGCTGAATGCCCATTAAGCGTAGAGAGTTTCGGCACCGAGCGGATATCCACATTACTGTTGTTCTCCAGTGCGCTCAGCTTGACATAAAAATTCGGGGTCACCCTGCCCAGGTTCACCGAGCCGTTGCGCCCCAGCCGTGAGAGAAAATCATTGATCGAATTGGCCCCAAAAGTATAATCGATCCCCGGCAGGATCGTGCCACCGGTCCTCACACTGTCCGATACCCCTGCAGAAATCCCGGTCTTGACGGTTTTGCCTTTGCGTACATCCACCAGGGTTACCTCAATCAGCACCATCGGCACCACGCGGTCAATCTGTTTAATGTAGTTTTCGATCTCATTCACCTGTGGTGATGATCCTGAAAGCAGGAGTGTATTCTGCTCCCTGAACTCCTTGATCTCCACCCCTTTTTTCCATTCTGCCGGGATCATCATCTGGATGGTATCCAGAGACCGGTGCTGCAACTGCACGATCCGGTTAGCCCTAAGGCCTTCCAGTTTCCTGTCCCCGATCAGGTAGACCCCGCCATCTTTTTTATAGGTATATTCAGTTCCCTGCAAAAGCGCAGTCAGAAAAGAATCGTAACCGATCCCGCTGAGCCTGGTAGTCACCGTACCCTTGATATCCGAATAGATAAAATAATTTGCGCCCGCCTCGGCAGAAGCCGACTTGATCAGGTCCAGGATCGGGGTATTCAGTGCATCAACGCTTACTGTCCGGTTGCCCTGTGCATCTTTCCTGGCACTGAGGTTAAAATTCCCCTGTGGCTGTCCGCCGCCCTGTCCAGACGGTTTATTGGATTTTTTCACTGCAGTGGCCTTGTCCCCGTTCACGTAAAGTTCTTCACCCTCACGCAAAGACTGAAAGATAAACACCCCGTCATTGGTCCTGTCCATCTTGAGGGAATTGGCATAGGCCAGTTTTTCCAGTGCTACCTCAAAGGGTGCCGCCGCGATAAAACCACTTACCCTTATGTCCATCAGGTTGACCGGCACCACCACATTTTTCTGGGAAAGCTGGCTGATCTTCTTGGCCACCTGACCCAAGGTATCGTTATTGAGCTCAAAACCCAAATATTCGTTCGATGAATTATAATTCACCCGGATATCCCGCGGCGCTACAACGGTTTTCGCTACCGCAGCTTTGGTCACCGACATGATCGAACCGATCAGGTTGATGTCCAGGTCATATTCCTTCACCATAAAAAGCAGCACGTTCAGTGCCGTTTCGTTCCTGAAATTGGTATAGACCTTAAAGCTCAGCTGGGGATCGATATTGATGTTCAGGTTGTTCGACTGGGCAAGCGCCCTTAAAAACTCCTGCGCAGAGGCACCCGAAATCGAGATCTGGACCGGCTGGTTAAGCCCCGGCACCGTCACCGCAAGATTCTTTAGCCTTTCTTCCACTGCTTTCAGCCGCTGCGACTGTTCGGTTCCCTGTGAATACCCCTTAAAGAAGCTCAGCACGAGCAGTAACATCACTAGACAACCTGTCTTAAAAAATATATTTGTGTTTTTCATTATTCTGAGCGTAAAAATTATCTAGATGGCTAACAATAAGGGGTAAATTTCTTCCAGACTGGTGAGACCATCCGCAAAGAGCGAAAAGGCATTTCCCGAAAGGGTATTGATTCCTTTTTCGGCCAGCACCCCATCAATGGACATGTTCCCGTTCCTGATCTGCTGGGAAAGGTCTGCATCGATCGGCACGACCTCATAGACCGCCTTTCTGCCACTATAACCGGTATAATAACATTTCTCGCAGCCTGCAGCAACAAAATGCCTTTCGACTGTTGAAGGCGCCCTGAACTGCCTCGGATAAAGCCCCGTATCCAGCGCTTCCTCTTTTTTGCAAATAGGGCAAAGCAGCCTCACCAGGCGCTGCGCCACGGTAGTATTGAGTGTATTGGCGACCAGAAAACCCGGGATGCCCATATCCATCAGCCTAGCCACCGTACCCCATGCCGAATTGGTATGGATCGTTGACAGAACCAGGTGACCAGTCAAAGCCGCACGGATGGCCATATTGGCCGTCTCCGGGTCGCGGATCTCCCCGACCATGATCACATCCGGATCCTGCCTTAAAAAAGTCCGCAGGGTAGCTGCAAAACCCAGCCCGATATTCTCCCTGAGCTGTACTTGGTTGACCCCTTCCAGGGTATATTCTATGGGGTCCTCGATCGTGAGGATATTGCGCGTACTTTTATTTAATAGTTTAAGTGTTGCATACAGGGTCGTCGTCTTTCCAGACCCTGTCGGACCACTGATCAGGATGATCCCGTTCGGGCGCTGTACCCCTTCCAGGTAATGCCGCATATCCTGATCGGACAATCCCAAAGTATTCAGGTCGATGTCCGTACTGCTGTTGTTGAGTAGCCTCAGCACCACCTTTTCCCCATAAAGGGTAGGCAGCACCGAAACCCGGATATCAAAGGCACTCTGCCTTGCCGAACTGTACTGGATCCGTCCATCCTGTGGCAGGCGTTTTTCGGCAATATCCAGGTTGGCCATGATCTTGATCTTGTTGATCAGTGAAGGATAATCCTTTTTTTCGATCTGGTAACGCTCAATCATCATCCCATCGATCCGCACGCGTACCCGGGAGCGTTTTTCAAAAGTCTCGATATGGATATCACTGCTCTTGAGCCTTCTCGCCTCCTCGATCAACACACCCAGGAAATCATCCCCCGCCGAGATCACCGAAACCTCCTTTTTTTCAGCACCCACCGAGACATCACCAAGATAATGCTTGGACAATAGTCTACTCAGTTCTGCATTTTCCAGCGCCAACAGACTCACCCCGCAGCCCAGAACAACTTCGAGTTCGTCCCTAAGGGATCCTTCATCACCATTCCCGTCCCAGTAAAGTTCGATTCCACCCTGTGGACCATTCTCCTTTGGAAACACCCTATACTGCATAGCGGTTTCCTTGGATACCAGCGCCAATATCTCCGCTCTAATTTCCATAGGGCAAAAGATTAAAAAATACCTCGTCCGAATGGATATTAACGCTTTTTATAAAAAAACTGACTGTCATGATCAGGATCAAGAGCAGCGCCTGATAACCCGCAAGCGGAATCTTTTCCTTTTTTGCACGGCTACGGCCGCCAAAGATCAGCGTCAGTACAATCACCACCATCAGGCTCAGCAGGTAAAAAGCAATATAATTCAAACAAGAAAAATAAAATGCTATGCACAAGAGAAAAAGAAGATCCCCAAGCCCAAAATAACCTTTAAAAATATTAGTGAGCTTCCGCCTCTTAAATGAAACATAACCGGTCAGCAAGAACATCTGTACCACAAGAAAAATGATATTACTTCCAGCCGTAGCTGCCAGGCGGGCAAAAGAGTATCGTAGCCAAACATCCAGTACAAAAAGCATTAACAATAGCGGAAAAAGCCACCAGTAAATGCCCCTGAACCTAAAATCCTGATACACCATCCCAGCCAGTACCATCATAATCCCTCCCTGCAAAAACAACATCAGTCCGCCACAATTTCCTTTAAGTTCTTGTCCTGGTCGATCTGCCATACATTGAAAGTCCCGTCACCGTCAAAATCCGCCACCGCAGTGGCCTTTGCCGTAAAGGTATTGTTCGATGCCGCAGTCACTTCAACCTTATAGTTGGCCTTCCCGTCCTTCGCATCCGAGGTCAGTTTCTCCTGGATAAAACCGATCTCCACCAGATCGGCCGAATATTTCGAGTGTTCATAGAAATAACTCTGTTCGAGCTTGGCCACATGTTCCAGCTGCAGCTTCGCTTCAGTCGTTTTAGCCTTGGTGATCAGCGGCATCAGGTTGGGCAGTGCCAGCAGGATCAGGATCCCGATGATCGCAAGCACGATCAGGATTTCAGTCAGCGTATAAGCATCAAGTTTTTTGGTAGTCTGTATTCTCATTAGATAAAGCGTTTTGAGCGACAATATCCCGAAAGATATTATCGCCTCTAAAATGCAAATTAAATCTGATAATTAGTACAAATTCTGTCACATAATGAATGTAACGCTGAACCTGAAGCAACAATTGATTTTAGCGGCTTCCAAGCTTACTAAATCAGCTCCTGGCTTTTAAAGAATTTTTCTAAAACCATCAAAATCAAAGTCCTTTATTCTTGATCTAAACTTTTCAAAAACCACTAAGGATGCTAAAATCTCCACGGTCAAGATTTTTCTTATTTCCTCTTTATCTGCTTTTTTCAAAATATCATATTCAAGTTTGAGCGTGTATTTAAAAGAATCTTCACCGTAAAAGGTATACCTTCATAATCGATTCTTTCTGCCTTTGGTATACATCGCTTCTCATTTTTGAAAAATTTATCAAAACCGGGAGAAACACATACTACGCCGACTATAAGGCTTTTGATGCCCCCTCCATGATCCTGATTCTGAAAATAGACTCCCATCCTATTTTCCCATTTTTTTTGCTCCCCTACCGTTTAATGTGCTCGCTGAATTGCTCACCTTTTTCTTACGAAGAAATGAATAACTTAGTGCTTCCAGAAAACGAAAAATCCTGCAAGCGTTTAACTCACAGGATTTTAGCTAAACTATGAAATTATTTTCGCGGAATAGACGGGACTTGTACAGAATCCATATATCTTTGATAATTAGAATTTTAACACTCCAAAAAATAGCATGTTCATATCCTCAGGTTATTTTTAATAAAGAGTCATAACAATCAAATTATTTCTTTACAATTTTCAAAACCCTTTTGTATTTTAGCATCTCAAATTGACTTGTTTTGCACGCTCTTGGAAAAACGGATGCAACTGTTGCCCCAACTTCTTCAATCCTGAATACAAGTTCACAACCCTGATMGTAGTAGACATATTCGGCCACATCTATATTGTTATTGTTTTCATCAGAAATCGACTCYTCTCCAATATTGAGTAATTTTGCATTTCCTGAGAGTTCGAATTTSGACGTATCATTTTTATAYGATATTTTAAAATTAAGAYTTTTCTTTGCCAYATTGATATAAAGTAGCTCYCGCTCYGAATCCTTTTCAAAAAGCAATACCTTATCATAGCCCAAATGATCAATTTTCTCTACCTTAGGGGCAACTAGGGTATCCTTAGAAATTATAYTATTATCCTGAGTTTTCACAGCACTGTCTTTTACGGATAAAGAATTGCTACCAGCAACATCATTTCTGGCATTTTTTGACGGGTTTCCACAGCCTGTAAAAATCAAGGTTATAAGTGTGATATATAAGTTTTGTTTCATCTAAGTTATTAAATACAATGCTCATTTCATTTAAACCTGTATACCACCTGTTCTAACCATAATAGTGTGTAGGATATTCTTTTGCTATAACATCGCCATCATTTCTCCAATGAATGATAGTCTGGCCAATAACAATTGTCAATCTGTAATTGATACTTTCCAGCCCAGACCATCCAGTTTCTTTTCTGTAAATTCTTGCAGCTAGTAAAGTTTTTTACTGATTACCCCATTGAGATCGTTGTACTTTTTTTAGAGAATTGATACTAAAGACAAAAGGATATAACTTTTTGCCTTTATTCCCTCTGATACCTTGCCCAATCGGGCCTTGTTCCACTCAAAGCCATTCAATTACCTAATTTTTCTGGGTTCAATTTCATGTCTAATATCTCAACCCTAATATTTTATTTCTTTTTTACCTTGAGCCAATAAAAGGTATAGCCTCCATAGATTGCAACTATTTGACTGTAATCAACTTCCTAAAACTAAAAAACATCAATCAATATTTTCAAATTAAATCTTATCTTTTCGAAATACACCTTAGTTACATTGCTTTAAGCCCCACATTGCCAAGAATTTTCCATACCCCTTGGTTTACGGCTGGTAGAATCCCTGCAATCAACAATGGACATAAAATTAATTGCATATCCAAGATATCTGATAGAGACTTATCAAGACTTTTGTACCTATGGTTATAAACTTTGATGAGTGTTGGATATAGAGCATTAGTGTCGATTTCCAATAAATCAATTAATTTAGCATAGGCAAATCCCAATTCATTAGGTAATGGAATTTGCTATATATATCCAGACTTTACTTTTTACCATTTTTATCGTGAACTAAAGTCTGGTATTCAAAATAAATTCAATTCCTTTATTGGATAACACTTTAAAAAGATTCTTGATGTGACTTATAC
>NZ_JBFTRT010000204.1:0-7999 GCF_056399685.1 Pedobacter sp. 01N416 | reverse complement strand
GCAGACCACTTAAAGATGTATCCCAGATTAAACCAATTTGGTTAGCCCACTGCTTTTGACGGCTTTCAGTTTTAGGAAAAACATTAACCAGAAAATAATAACCTGTTGATGCTTTTTGCATTTGCACTTCTGTCAGATCATTTCTCTTTGGAAGATTAATAGTCAAACCATTTTTAGGCTGATAGTTGGTTTTATCGATCTGTCCAACATAGGTATTTCCATTGGCTTTTAAGTCAAAGCTGCCGTCTGGCTGTTCACCAAGTTCTGGTTTTATGATACTTTCAAAAACGGTAGTTTTTAACGAAAATTTTTCAATGGCCTGGTTATAATCTAATGGCAAATGATATTTTAAAACATTCTTATTATTAAAACTTAACTCTTCTTCATAACCTACAGTTATGGTTCTATTGCCATTTGCAGGTAGGGGATAAATCCTGGTACGGAAATTATTTCCTTCAACTTTTTCCAACAAGCCCGGATCTATCCTACGGCGTTCAATACTTTCGAAAACCTCCGTTGCTTTCGCTTTTTCTACCGGAACAGCCTCACGCATCTTTCCGTTTATATCTAAAGCATAACGGCTAATGCTTACTCCTTCGGGCATAGGGAATGTTAATTCGCCCTCTAAAATTCGGTTACTGTTATTGTGGAAGGTCATCGTCATTACCGTTTTAGCAATATTTCCGGTAATCTGCACATCAATATTTAACTTTTTAAGTTTAACAGCATCTTTTTGCTCGCTGGTTTCGGCTTGCTGCACCTTTAAAACAGGCATTTGCGCCTGAACAAAAAATATGGCCAATAATAGGGGAAGGGTGAGTAAGGTTTTAGATGGTCTCATAATGGTAATTTTAAATAGTGATGCAAAACCATTGGTAATTACATAAATTTATTTTCGAAGCTTCATCTTTTTTTGGTTTTGGAAGTAAAAAAACTCTTTTAGAAATATAAAATGGGCTTTTCAAAAAAAATGTAACATTTCTAAAAAAAATTGTTCTAATTATTAAAACTGAAACTATGTTAGTAACCACAACGCCTTCAGTTGAGGGCAGAAAAATCGTAAAATATATAGGTCTTGTTACTGGAGAAACAATTATTGGCGCAAATATTTTTAAAGATTTATTTGCTGGCATAACAGATATAGTAGGGGGCAGATCGAGCTCTTATGAACGCGTTTTACGAGAGGGAAAAGATACAGCAGTTAACGAAATGCAACAGTATGCAGCCGCATTAGGCGCAAACGCAATTGTTGGTGTAGATTTAGATTATGAAACGGTAGGCAGCGGTGGCAGCATGTTAATGGTGAGCGCCAATGGTACAGCTGTAATTTTAGAAGATTAAGAAATTTGCTTATTGCGAAAACTAAGCAAAAACAAGAAAGTCTTTCCGGTGCGGGAAAGACTTTTCTTTTTATATCCTGTTTTTCGATTAAAACGAAAGTATATCGATTAATTTAAGCCATTTAGAGCTCACTTTTTCTGCATTAATGTGTTTAATGGCATGATCAAAAGGAGTAAAAACAATTTCACGGTTAATCTGGCCAGCCATAACACCGCTTTCGCCATTAATTAAACCCTCTACAGCAGCAACACCTAAGCGGCTCGCCAGCACACGATCCATACAGGTCGGTTTTCCACCACGCTGAATGTGCCCTAAAACTGAAACTTTAGTATCGTAATGCGGGTATTTTTCCTGCAGAATTTCGCCAACCTTAAATGCGCCACCGGTATCATCACCTTCAGCAACGATAATAATTTTCGAGGCTTTATCTTTACGGCTATGCTCCAGTTTATGCAAAATGTCGTTTGCATTCATGTTTGCTTCCGGAATCATAATGGCTTCGGCACCAACACCAATTCCACTTCTTAAAGCAATTAACCCGGAGTCGCGGCCCATTACCTCCACTATAAAAAGCCTGTCGTGCGATTCGGCTGTATCTCTGATCCTATCCACCGCATCGATAACAGTATTAATGGCAGAGTCGTAACCAATGGTAAAATCTGTTCCGGCTAAATCGTTATCAATAGTGCCAGGCAAACCAACAATTGGGAAATCGAACTCTTTTGAAAAAATATTTGCGCCTGTAAATGTTCCGTCACCACCAATTACAACCAAGGCATCAATTCCATTGGCTTTTAGGTTTTCGTAAGCTGTTTTTCTGCCCTCAACGGTTYTAAAAGCTTCGCTGCGTGCGGTTTTTAAAATGGTTCCTCCGCGCTGGATAATATTTGCTACAGATTTGCGGTCCATAGGGATAAAATCATTGTTGATCAACCCTTCGTACCCACGGATAAACCCGGTTACTTCAATATCATAATAAATTGAGGCCCTTACTACAGCCCTGATTGCGGCATTCATGCCTGGCGAATCTCCGCCAGAGGTTAAAACACCAATATTCTTAATCTTATTCATTTGTTTGTTTCTTGGCAAATTCTGATAATCCATTGTCCAGATATTGCAAATATTTATCTATATTAAATTCTACTCCGATAGGAGGCGAAACTAATTCTTTTTCATCAGTACCCAAAAGTACATAATATGGTTGCGAAATGGTATTAAATCTTTCGGCCTGCAAATGTTTAAATTTTTTACCGACTGTATTCACTTTTGTGCCTAAAATTTTAGAATCAAATTGTTCAGCAACTGGTAAATCAGTTTTATCATCCGTGTAAAGCGACACAACAATATAGTCTTCTTTCAATTTTTTAAGCACTCTCGGGTCAGACCAAACTCTTGCCTCCATTTCGCGGCAATTTACACAGCCGTGGCCTGTAAAATCAAGGAATAACGGTTTTTTTACCTCCTTTGCATAAGCCAACGCTTCCTGGTAATCAAAAAATCCATCAATATTATGCGGAATGTGCAGGAATTCTGAATATTTCCGCTTTGGGTGGCTAGGAGTATTGGCTTGACTGGCGCCACCACCACTATCTTGTCCGATTACAAAATCCTGGGTTGACAAAGGCGGCACCAATGCGCTTACCCCTTTTAAAGGTGCGCCGAATAGTCCTGGCACTAAATATAATGCAAATACGAAAGTTGCTGTTGCAATAAATAATCTAGTCACAGAAACATAGGGAAGATCACTATCGTGAGAAAATTTGATTTTTCCCAATAAATAAACACCTAAGATTAACGCAAGTACAATCCAAATGGCCAAGAAAATCTCTCTATCCAATATGCCCCAGTGATAAGCCAAATCGGCTGTTGAAAGGAATTTTAAAGATAAGCCCAGTTCTAAAAAGCCAAGAAAAACTTTAATGGAGTTTAACCAGCCGCCAGATTTTGGCAGTCCCGTCATTAAACTAGGGAAAATGGCAAACATGGTAAAAATTACCGCTAGCGATAATGAGAAACCAAACATTACCACAACAGGTGTTAGCAAATCGGTATTAATGGCAACTAATGAGGTTCCGATCAGTGGACCCGTGCAAGAGAAGGAAACAACAGCTAAGGTTGCTGCCATGAAAAAGATCCCGCTTAAACCTTTAGCATCCGATTTTGCGTCAAGTTTATTTACAAAGGAACTTGGCAGGGTAATTTCGAATGCACCTAAAAACGATATGCCGAAAACAATGAGTATAAGAAAGATGAAAATATTAAAAAATCCATCGGTAGATATTTCATTTAATGCACTGGCGCCCCAGATCAAGGTAATAATTACGCCTAAACCAACATAAATTACAATGATCGATAAGCCGTAAATTATGGCACTTCTGATTCCTTTTGCTCTGCTTTCGGCTCTTTTGGTAAAAAAACCAACAGTAAGTGGAACCATGGGAAAAATACATGGAAGAAAAAAAGCGGCAATACCGGCCAAAAGGCCTAAACCAAAGGTTACCCAAAGCGATTGTTTCGGGGCATCCTTACCAGCTACCGCAGCTTTTTCTACTTTGGCTGTATCCTTTTTTAGGGTATCTTTTTCCGTTTTTACCTTGCTATTGGCTGCACTATCCTGTGCAGAACCTACTTCAGTAAAAACAATATCATCGGGAGGAGCAGTTGCTGTGGTATCCTGGGTTACCAGGGCATAACTCTTAAGGGCTGGCAATGCAATAAACATTGTAGCCATTAATAACAATAATAAAACCTTTTTCATTTGTGTGTTTTGTGTGTGTATTTTTTGAAACCGTGAAATTAAGAATAATTTTAGAAACGATTTTTTTTAAACCACTACTCCACGTAGATTTTACTTTAAAAAGAAACAGTCCCGAAAATTCGGAACTGCTTGTAAATATTTTGATGTCAACTATTTAACCGGAACGCTGAACTCAACTTCTTCTGGCGGAAGACATTGTTTATCGTTACAAACCATAAACTCCACTTTTCCTTTAACAGCAGTTGTACCCTTATTTAATTTCACCTTTTGCTGGAAAATCACTGCTTTTTCGAAATAACTTACATTCATTTTAAATGTACTTTCGTATTTAACAATTGCTTTGGGCTCGATTGTTTTACCAACCAGGCTAAAATCTTTAGAAGGGGCAAAAGTAAATGTAGTTTTTACCGGACCACCGTCTTTCACATTTTGCGAATAGATATGCCACCTGTCTTCGATTGTAGCCTTTAAATATATAACGGCTTCATCTTTACTTATTTTCTTTGCAGAATAAGCCCAGGTAACCGGTTTTTCGATTTGGGCAAATGCACCTGCGATGGTAAAAAGTACCATCGAAAGCACTAGGGTGGTTTTTTTCATTGTGTGTTTATTTTGTGTGTGTAAATTCTATTTCTTTAAAATTAAAGACTTTTAAGCCATTCTTTGTATCAACCGTTAGCCTACCATCATCTTCAACTCCTGTTATAGTACCTTCAAAAAACGCTCCATTTTGCATATATAACGCTGGAATATTAAAGTTATAAAGCCTTGAAAGGTAATCATTTTGTAAAATACTATATTTCCCAGTCCTCAAAATTAAGTAGTATTTTTCCATAAATATGAATAATTTATCCATAATATCCATTAAAGACACATCTCTTTGTAAAATTTGAATGACGGAAGTAGCACGTTGGCTAATACTATCCGAAAATTCGGATTGATTAATATTTAAACCAATGCCAATTACTGATGATTTAATAGAATTGCCTGTCAGTGTATTTTCGATTAATATTCCGCCTAATTTCTTATTTTGGTAATACATATCATTAGGCCATTTTACTTTTATCCCTCCCGGTACAAAGCAAGATAAAGCATCACTAACGGCTAAACTAACGGCCATATTTAAATAAAACTGTTTATTAAGAGGCAAAAAAGAAGGTTTCAAATAAATGCTTGTGCTTATATTTTTTCCTGCCTGTGTTTCCCAAACGCTTTCCTGCTGTCCTCTTCCGGCAAACTGATTATCTGCCATAATTACAGTCCCTTCGGCTAATGGCTCGGATTTTGACACCAAATCTTTTAAAAAGTTATTAGTAGAATCAACTTCTTTTAATTTGATTAAATTTTGACCAACAAATAGTGTCGAAAAAGTGTTATTTTGCAAGTGTTGAATTTATAATATTGTAATTCCAAAATTAAAGCATTTTAATGGTAAAAAAGAAAATAGTAGCCCTTTCTACATACCTTTCTGAGTTAGCTGTTCACGGCATACAGGAAAAAAAAGGAGAAGATATAGTGCGGTTAGATCTTAGAAATATTCATACCTCAGTGGCTGATTACTTTATTATTGCGAGCGCCAACTCTGGTACTCAGGTAAAAGCTATTGCTGATAGTGTAGAAAAAGAAATATACAAAGCCACTCAGGCCGATCCAAGACATAAAGAAGGTTTTGAATCAGCAGATTGGATTATTCTTGATTATTTCGATGTGGTTGTGCACATTTTTAAAACCGAAAAGCGCCACTTTTATGGCATAGAAGAACTTTGGGGGGATGCAGAAAGCACAAATTATCAAAGCGCATAACCTATAGAACCATTTTGACAAAGACAAATGAACGACAATCAAAATACCAACGAAAAACAAGGAAAAAGAATTCCAAATATTCCTAAAAAACCACAAAAAGGATCAAAATTTAATATTTTCTGGGTTTATGCAGCCATTATCATTGCGATTATAGCCGCACAGTTTTTATTTACTACCGATGGCGGTAAAGAGGTTACCTATCAAAAGTTTGAACAACAGATGTTACTTAAAGGTGATGTTCAGAAAGTTGTTGCCTATAAATCAGACGATTTAGTCCGTGTAGAGGTTTACATCAAAAAAGATAGCCTAAAAAAACCATTATACGATGCATATAAAAGTAATAACACTTTTAGTGTAAATAACACAGCTAGCCCTGTTGTATATTTCAATGCAGGTACGATGGATGGCCTTGACAAACAACTTGCCGATTCGCAAAAAGATCTTCCTGCTAACCAACCAAGGGTATTGGCGGAAAAAACCAGTCGCAGCAATCCGTTAGCAAGCTGGTTCTTAAGTATCATTTTACCTGTGTTGCTTTTAATCGGTTTCTGGATCTTTATGATGCGCAGAATGGGCGGTGGTGCTGGCGGTGGCGGTCAGATTTTCAGTATCGGAAAATCAAAAGCAACTTTATTTGATAAAGAAAGCCAGGTAAACATTACGTTCAACGATGTTGCAGGTTTAGAAGAAGCAAAAACAGAGGTAATGGAAATTGTAGATTTCCTAAAAAACCCTAAAAAATATACCGATTTAGGTGGAAAGATCCCTAAAGGTGCTTTACTTGTAGGTTCGCCGGGTACTGGTAAAACCTTGTTGGCTAAAGCTGTTGCAGGCGAGGCTCAGGTTCCTTTCTTCTCTCTGTCAGGATCAGATTTTGTAGAGATGTTTGTAGGGGTAGGTGCATCTCGTGTTCGCGACTTATTTAAACAAGCAAAAGATAAATCGCCATGTATCATCTTTATTGATGAGATTGATGCTATTGGCCGTGCCCGTGGTAAAAACGGTGTAATGGGTGGAAATGATGAACGCGAAAACACCTTAAATCAACTTTTAGTTGAAATGGATGGTTTTGGCACGAATACACACGTTATTATCTTAGCTGCCACTAACCGTGCCGATGTATTAGATAAGGCATTATTAAGAGCAGGTAGATTCGACAGACAGATTTATGTTGATTTACCGGATGTTATCGAGCGTAAACAAATTTTCGAAGTTCACATCACTCCGCTTAAAAAATCAGAAGAGCTTGATACCGAATTTTTAGCAAAACAAACGCCTGGGTTCTCAGGAGCAGACATTGCAAATGTTTGTAACGAAGCGGCATTAATTGCTGCCCGTAAAAATAAATCGGCAGTTGATAAGCAAGATTTCTTAGATGCTGTTGATAGAATTGTAGGTGGTTTAGAAAAGAAAAACAAAATCATTACACCAGCCGAAAAACGCGCTATTGCGATACACGAGGCTGGTCACGCCACAGTAAGCTGGTTGTTAGAACATGCGGCGCCTTTAGTTAAGGTTACTATTGTACCACGCGGACAGAGCCTAGGTGCAGCCTGGTATTTGCCTGAAGAACGCTTAATTGTTCGCCCTCACCAAATGCTTGATGAAATGTGTGCAACTATGGGTGGTAGGGCAGCTGAAAAAGTGATGTTCGATACCATTTCTACCGGTGCACTTAGCGATTTAGAGAAAGTGAACAAACAAGCCAGAGCAATGGTTACCATTTATGGTTTGAACGATAAATTAGGAAACATTACTTATTATGATTCATCTGGTCAGAACGAGTATAATTTCTCTAAACCATATTCAGAGGATACCGCTTTAACTATCGACAAAGAAATTTCGGCATTAATTGAAGGCCAATACCAAAGAGCAATTAGTTTATTGGAAGAAAATAAAGATAAATTGATCCAATTGGCTGATATCCTGATTGAAAAAGAAGTTTTATTTAAAGACGATTTAGAAGTGATTTTTGGTAAACGATTATTCGAAAACCAAGGAGAAAGCGGAACTCCCGGACATATTACTCCGGTAGAAGCATAAATAATAATTTCTATTATTACATTTGCTACCCTAGTTTAATTATTAGGGTAGCTT
>NZ_JBFTRT010000203.1:0-8006 GCF_056399685.1 Pedobacter sp. 01N416 | reverse complement strand
ACCATGTAGTGGGCCCCAAAGTGCAGCAATACCAGCAGCAATTGAAGCATATAAATTACAATCAGATGAACCTACGATACGAACGGTAGATGCTGAACAGTTTTGCTCGTGATCTGCATGCAGAATAAGCAATTTATTCATCGCATTAACCACAATCGGATTTACATCATAATCCTCTGTACGTTGTCCAAATGTCATCCAAAGGAAATTGGTAACATAATCGTATTTATTTTTAGGATAAATAAGCGGATGACCTAATGATTTTTTATAAACGAAAGAAACAATGGTTGGGAATTTAGCCAAAAGTTTGATAATGGTTAAATCTTGTTCTTCTGCAGTTTGATTTGGCTTTAAGCACTCAGGATAGAATGTAGACAATGAGAAAATCAGGGAACCTAATTGACCCATTGGATGAGATCTTGATGGGTAACCATCAAAAAATTTCTTCATGTCCTCATGGATCAAAGTATGCTTGCTTATGTCAGCCTGTAGATCTTCAAGTTGTTTTTGTGTTGGCAGATCTCCATAAATGATCAGATAAATAACCTCTAAAAAACTCGATTTTGCGGCAAGCTCTTCAATCGAATAACCTCTATATTTTAAAATGCCTTTTTCACCATCTAAAAAAGTGATTTTACTCTTTGTAGAACCAGTGTTTTTAAAACCAGTATCTAAAGTAACAAAACCTGTTAGATCTCTTAATTTTGAAATATCAATGGCCTTTTCATCTTCTGTTCCTGTAATTACTGGCAATTCTACTGTCTTACCATCAACTTTGATCTCTGCAATATCTGACATATTATTGTATTGTGTTTATAGCTTTCTAAATTATATAAAATTAATATACATGCATAACAAATCTGTTAAATTAATATGAATAATTAGTCAAAATGACGTAACAATCGTGCTTAATTAAACAGGATCTGAAATCTTATTTTGCTTTGATTTCTTCGGCAACTCTCCCACACTCCAGCATTTCTTTGCCGTAATAAGGATTTTTAATTTCCTTTTCGGTTGATAACCAGTCACCTCCATCTCCTTTATTCGCCATTGGGCAATGCTGAACATAAATTGTGCCTTTTTCTATTTCCGCATTCTTTAATAATGCAATTAAATCAGCGCTTAAAACCGTGAAATCTTTTCTTTGTGAAACGAGATTATTGCTTGCCGCGATTTTGCCCGCAACAGCTGCAGTAGGCTCACAACCTTTATAAGCAGCCAAACTCGTTTGTAAAAGCGCTGCAGATTTTTGTGCGTTTGCTGAATCTGATTTTACCAACGCATTTTTTAAATCTACATATTGGTTAAAGATTTCAGATTTCTGCCTGTCTTTTATAGAAACCTCATTTTTAACCGATGCTGAATCTGTTTTTGTTGAATCTTTAGTTTCTGTAGATTTTTTTTCAGCCTGGTTACAGGCCATTAAAGCGGTAAGTATTACTAATCCGAATATTCTTTTCATTGTATTTGGTTTTCGGCTCAAAATAGCAATTAAAATGGTAAATAAATAAAAAAGTCCCGATTTTCATCGGGACTTTAAATTAAATGATGTTCTAATTATAATTTGAAATTATATCCTAATCTCAGGTTAAATTGACCGGTTTTCATGAAATAGAGATCAGAAGCGCTATTGTTTACATAACCTTCGTATTTGATACCCAGATCTAAACCATTTTTCCACTCATAGCCTAGACCGCCTGTATAAATAAAGTTCATGTTAGCACCATCTTTTATGGCCAAACCTGAACCTAGCTCAGTACTTAAATACATTCTCTCGATCGGAAACACTCTAACGCCACCTAATAAAGGGATGAATTCGAATTTTAGCGGGCTTCCCTTCCATTTTAATCTGGTATAACCACCTGAAGCGGTAAGGGCCACATAAGGACTCAGATCATATTGAAGTCTTACATCTGCACCATAACCATAATCCATTTCAGACTTATCTGGAAATAATCCACCATTTACGCCTACGCCAATTTTAAAAGCCATACCGCTTCCTGGTGTCATTCGTTCAGTAGAACCCATAGTTTGTGCCTTTAGATTTGATGTGGTTAATATTGCAAGGGCCGTTAATGTCGTTGCAAAAAGTTTAGTAACTGTTTTCATTTTAGATATTTTAGGTTATTAATTAAGGGTTTAGTTTATATACGTTAAAATACCTGAGGTGGATTTTCAAATTTTCATTTTTTTCAGAATGTTATGAAATAAAAAAAGCCTCCTTAAAAAGGAGGCTTTCAATGCTATTTGTGTTTAGCTTACAGGCTAAATCCGTATGCTAAACGTAGGCCAACATAACCAGTACTGCTACCATCTCTAGCTAAGCCTTCGTATTTTACGCCTAAATCTAAACCGTTACTCCATGCATAACCCAGAGCTGGTGAATACACAAATGATGTTCCGCTACCTTCGTTTGTACCGAAACCAGCACCAAGCTCTGCTAAACCATAAATACCAGAACCTGATTCATTAAAGAAATATTTAACACCAGCTTTTACAGGAATGTATCCAAAATCCGGAATATCTACACCAGTATTGCCAATTTCTTTACCTAAGAAACGGGTATAACCAGCAGTAACAGGAATCGATAATTGTTTATCGATATCAAACTGATAACGTAAATCTGCACCAAGCGCCACGCTATATGCATCGCTTGTTGGTATACCACCAAAAATACCTATTCCTAATTTTTGAGAAGATTGCGCATTAGCATTTGTAGTAAAGAATAAAGCCACGACAGCTGCTGAAGTAGCAATGATTTTAGTAATTGTTTTCATTTTAAGATATTGTTTTTGAGTTAAACTAATATGCTGCAACGAATACAAAGGTTGTGCCAGAATGGCTTTTTTAATACTATTTAGGCCATAAACCAACATTAAGATGACCAATAAAAGTTAATTTTCATTAAGTGAAACTTTTTCAATTACCAACTGTTGTAACAGGTTTGTAGGTGCTGATGCATCGAACCAAATAACCTCAACATTGTCCTTTTCCATTTTCCTGAAAAAGGTATTTTGCCGTTTAGCATATTGGCAAATGGCGATGCCAAGTTTTAGTTTCAGTTCATCAAATGTGAATAAGTCATCCAGGTAATTCACAATGAATTTATATTCCAACCCATAAAAAACCAGAATTTCTTTACTAATACCTTCTTTAAGCAATTGCGCTACTTCTTCAATTAAGCCTGCTTCAAATCTTTCGTTCAGTCTTGTTAGAATTTTAGCTCTGGTTATTTCTACTTCATTCTTCAATCCAAAAATAATGGGTTTGAGCACTGGTCTATCGACAACTTCTAGTTGATTGTATTGGAGGTAATGGGATATTTCTAATGCCCGGATCAACCTCTTTTTTGAGGATAAGTCAACATGATCAATATTCTGGCTATTATCACTTTGTAATTTTGAAATCAACGCTTCTTTCGATAATAAATTTAATTGATCTCGTAATTGTTGATTTACGGGAATTGCGGTAAAAGTTTGGTTTTGCAAAAGGCTGTGGATATACATTCCTGTTCCGCCACAGAGAATGGGAATTTTGTCTTTTCCTGTTATAGATTCAAAGGCCTTGTAGAAATCGTTTTTAAAGGCATCTACATGATAACGTTCACCAGGTTCTAAAATATCGATTAAATGATGAGGAATTGTTTTGCCGTTAATATGATATTCTGGCAAATCTTTACCAGTACCAATATCCATCCGTTTAAATATCTGACGGCTATCGGCACTAATAATTTCGCCATTTAACGCATCAGCAACACTTACAGCAAGTTTCGTTTTGCCCGATGCCGTTGCACCTAAAATGATGATGAGATTATGCTGATCCATTAAAATTTGAGGATAAACTTTAAACTTCCTGTATTAAACACTTCTGTTGTAAAACCCTGAATATCCTTTTTTAGCTGACGATTTAGATCTTTATCCAGAACATAAGTCTGCGGATCCAAAATTGCCGTTTGCTTAAAACCCAATTTAATATAGGCTTCTCCTGCCGACCAGTCACGATCTGCATAAGTCATGAGGTCATTAGATTTATACGTTTCAGCGAAAAAAGCAATCAACTTGCTAAGCCCTCCAGTAACAGAATAGCCAGCTTTAACGGCAAACCTGATCAATTCTGCTGATTTATAATTTTCGGTATGGTTCATTTTACGTAGTGCCGAAAAAGTAGCAACCGCTACAAGCGCTTCTTTTTCGAATAAACCAATTTTATAACGACTGCTTACTGAGCCCTGCAAGTGATTTTCAATTAAAAAAGAATCGGCAACGGGTTTAGTAATTTTGAATACTTTGGTTTTTCTACCGTGAATACGGATATTTTTACCCAGCAAAGATTTTATTCTCGCTAAAACCTGATCTGGTCTTGATTGCCACAGATCTTCCCAAAGATGAATGAGTTTAATGCCTTCCTGGCGATACTTTTCCTGCAGCCCAATGAGGTGTTGTGGAGTAAATTTATTGTTTAAACTTACCAGATGAATGATCAATTGAGGATCAGTCCGTAATAATCGAAATTCATGTTCTAAAAAAAGAAGGCACCCAATTTTGTTATTAGCAAGTGCTAAGCTTAATTGATGATGCCAGATAACGTCAGAAGTTAAATTATTCAATCAGTAGAAGGTTTTTAGAAAAATTATCTACTGCAAATTTAACCATCAGATTGTTAAATCCATTCTTTTTCTTTAAAGTTAGTATGGATAATTTCTACCAGCGTTTCAACTTCTTTTAATTTAGAATCATCAAGTGCTGAAATTTTAAAACCCGCTTTGTTTTTACCAAAATCGCTTAAATTATGATTTGTAGTAGAAAATTCATCTGTATTGATTTTAACTTCTACAGCATTCCCATTAATATAAACACCTGTAAAAAATCGTTCGGTCACTTTTTCACCGTTTAATTCAATGTTTTTTTCACTGTAAAGATCATAGCCGTTCTCCGAATTTTCGTGCACCGTATATCCACGGGTGGCGTATGGCTGTAATCCAGCTCTAATGGTCTGGAAAATTTCAACAAGATCAGTTTTCATAATTGTATTTGATTTTAGAATTAAACACCATAGTACAATTATTGTTTAGTTTTTATTCTTCAAGCCACCAGTTTTCAGTCGGTAAATATTCATTTAAAATTATTGTTTCACCCAATTTTGGAGTAACCAAAGGAAGCTGCTTTGTTGCTGCAGCTAAAACCACTCTTTTTATAGGCTCATTCCATGGGTGCATGGCTAAGCTGAATTTGCCCCAATGTACCGGCATCAAAACTTTTGCTTTTAAATCGATTGCTGCCTGCACTGTTTCTTCAGGAAACATATGGATGTATGGCCAATAAGCATTGTACTGTCCGCACTCGAGCAAGGCTAAATCGAAAGGACCGAACTCCTCGCCTATTTTAGCAAAGTGTGTATCGTAACCAGAGTCGCCACCCAAGAATAGCTGGTAGTTCTCAGTTTTCAATACAAAAGCCGACCAAAGCGTTTGATTTCTTTTAAACTTTCTCCCCGTAAAATGCCTTGCCGGAACGGCTGTTAACTTCAGGCTACTAAATAATGTGAGCGATTCGTTCCAGCACAATTCATTGATCTTATCAGTTTTAATTCCCCATTTTTCTAAATGTTCTCCAACTCCCAACGAACTCACAATCGTTTTAACTTGTGGTGCAATTTTTAAAATGCTATTATAATCAAGGTGATCGTAATGATCATGTGTGATGAGCAGGATATCAATATTCTTAAATTCTTCCGCTTTCACAACATCTGTACCTAAAAAAGCCTTACTCCCAATAAATGAAAACGGAGATGGGGTTTTGCTAAAAACAGGATCAACCAGAATTCTTAAGCCCTCTACTTTGATGAGGTATGATGAATGTCCAAACCATATAATTTCAGGAGCGCCGCTTTTAGGGCTTCCATTTAGGTTAGGTGAAATAAAATGAAGTGCTTTATCTGGAGCCTTATTAGGATGTTTTTCGAAAAGAAATGCATTTAAAACTTTAAAAAAACTAACACCTTCAGGCTGCATTAATGTTATCGACTGATTTTGCAATGCACCATCACGATAGTTAGCCAAATGGTGGATTTTTTCCAATCGTAATCCCTTGGGTAAACGGCCAAAAACAGGAAGGTTCGTTATAATGAAGAACGCGATTAAGATAAAAAGTAAAATGTATACAGCTATCATTTTTTAAAATTAATAAAACCAAAGTAGGAATATGATTTTAAAAAAGAAGCCTGAGTGAGTTATATGACGTATGGATTACTTCTTAAGCGTTTAAATAGCAATACCTCAACTTATTGAAGTATTGCTGTAAAAGCTTTAAAATAATTAGAATAAGGCACTACTTTATTTATAACAAGCATAAATTTTATACCTTTGAATAAGGGTTAAACATATAGCTTAGATAACTTTTGTGCCTGCTTGCAGGAAAATAATCCGATTTGGCGAGGAGTGGTACGAACACTTCTCGTCTTTTTTGTTTAAATACCCCTCCAAATTGAGGGGTACTATTGTTAATCATTGGGGTGTAATTTATGATTGTATATCAATTTCTTTTTTTAAAGGGCTAAAATTGCATTCTATTTATAATTTTTCTATTATTATTTTTTAGAACGTATAGCTTTTAGCTTTTCCGAAAGTATTGATATTTATATAGCAGAGGAAAGAAATGAGAAAAAAAAACAACGCAAACGTTTGATTAATTTTGTATTATTACATATTGAAGAAATTTAATGTAGTTTAGCACTCAGAATGCAGTCGAAACCAACAACCATCAAAGAGATAGCCAGAATCTTAAACATTTCTCCATCCAGTGTTTCCAGGGGATTGCACGATCATCCGAGCATTGGAGCAGTAACCAGGGAGAAAATTAAGCAGTTGGCGAAATCTCTAAACTATGAGCCTAATAATGCGGCAATTCTTTTTCAAAAAGGGAAAACATATACTATTGGCGTAATTTTACCTGAGCTATCCGAACACTTTTTCTCTATTGCTATTTCTGCAATTGAAGATGAAGCCATTAAGAAAAACTATACAGTTATTTTTGCGCAGTCGCACGATAATTACGATCAGGAAGTAAAGCTCGTTGAAAAAATGAAAAATCAACGGGTAGATGGTTTATTGGTATCCATCAGTAAAGACACTTCAAAGTTTGATCATTTCGAGAAGCTCAATTCATTCAATATACCTGTCGTATTTTTTGACCGGATACCTCCTTTTAAAAACGTGCATTATGTAGCGTGTAGCTTAGAAAGTGCAACAATTAAAGCGGTGAACTATCTTTTGAAAAAAGGACATAGAAGTATTGGGATGATTAATGGGCCAAGTACATTGTACGCAAGTGAGGAACGTAAAGATGGCTATATGCAGGCGATTACTTTTAACCGCTTAAAATTTGATCCATCTTTAGTGGTAAACTGTGATTTAACTGAGGAAGGTACTATCGATGCTGCCAATCAATTTTTAAATCATAAGCGTAAACCTACAGCAATTGTGGCCTTTAACGATTATGTAGCACTTTTCCTGATTAAGTATTTTAAAAAGCTGAATGTAATTAATGATTTTGACGTAGTGAGTTATGCAAATCTGCCCATTATCAGCTATTTGGATAATTCGCCGGTAGCTTCAGTTGAACAATACCCCTATTTACAAGGACAAAAAGCAGCTAATATTTTGTTAGATCTTATTCATAGCCCTAATTCTGAGAACCAAGCCTACTACAACACCATTGTAGAGTCTGATTTGATTGTAAACGAGGTAAAAGAATAAACAAACGTTTGCGCTAAATTTCTAGTTTTTGTTTAAACTTCCAGGTAAAACATTAAACTGTTTTTTAAAAGCAGTGATAAAATGTTGTGCATTTTTATAACCTACAAGGAAGGCAACTTCATTCACCGTTTTCTTTTCCTTGGATAGAAAATAGTGCGCCTTTTCCATCCTGATTTTATATAAATAGCCAAACACTGTATAGCCGGTAAGTTCTTTAAATCCTCTTTTAAGTTTATAGTCATTAATCCCAGCC
>NZ_JBFTRT010000202.1:0-8028 GCF_056399685.1 Pedobacter sp. 01N416 | reverse complement strand
GAATAAGGAAGAGGTATTGTACGTGGAGAGTTTAAAAGATTACATAGTAATTCATTGTACGGATAAAAAAATCACAGCGAAATATAAGATCGGCGATTTGGAAACTGAGCTCCAGGACAAGGCTTTTTTGCGTATACACCGCTCCTTTATAGTTAACCTGAAAAAAATAACCGCTTTTACCGCTTACGACATTGAAATTGGCACAAAAGAATTGCCCATTGGTGCAAGTTATAAGGAATATGTGTTTAAAAAACTGCAGCATACCGCGCTTAAATAATGCGATCTGCTTTTAGCAGAACATTTCATCCTGAAACAAAAAAAGCCACTTCCGTGGCTTAAATGAGATGCTAACTTATAGATGCTAATTAAATACGTAAAACTTATTAAAACACTTATAACATTTGTACCTCTTAACTGAAATCCATGGCATAAGCGTTTTAAAGAGAAAACCCCTGGGTACCCTGTAGGTTTCGAAATTTTTACACTTCGGACAAGATAAGCGGGTTTTAACTAAAGTTAATTCTTCTGTGGGTTCCATAATAAGCGTAAGTTTGGTTGGGTAAATCAAATTTACGCAAAATAAAACCTAAGAATAGCACCGAAAAACTACCATTTTGTTCATTTCATCGACTATTATTTCATTTTAAGGTAAAACACGCTCGAAAGGGTTCTTAAAGGTGTTTTTTGTTTTGTAATTTTTAACTTCTGTATCAGTTAAAAGACAATATTCTAGCGATTTTTTTAACTCATCGTTGTTCATTTCCTGTCCAATAAAAACAAGTTCATTTTTACGGTCTCCAAAATCATTATCCCAATCTGCATCAATTTCAGTTCTGTTTTCCAGGTAGTCCACGTATTGTTCACGTTCATGCTGCTGCATGCTTGCCCACCAAACCCCTGCAGGGTCGATGCGTAAGGAACCGCCTGCCTGCGAAAAATTAATTGCTTGCTCTGGCATGGCAGCAAGATAGAATATACCTTTTGATCGGATAATATTCTGCGGAAATTCCTTATTGATGTAATTCCATAATCTTTCAGGGTGAAAAGGCTTTTTAGAACGGAACACGGTAGAACTTATTCCATATTCTTCGGTTTCGGGCTGATGGATTTCTTCTAATTCTTTTTTCCATCCTGCTCCTTCAGATGCGGATTCAAAATCGAACAGTCTGGTGTTTAAAATTAAGGCAGGATCTATTTCTCCAAAAAGCGTCTGATAAATCTTGGCGTTTGGGTTCAGTTTGGAAATTAGTGCCCTGAGGACCTTAATATCGGTATCACTTACCAGATCGGTCTTGTTCAATAAAATTACATTGGCAAATTCAATCTGGTCGGTAAGTAGGTTTACAATAGTGCGTTTATCAGCCACATTATCAACCATGTTGCGGTCAGCAAGTTTATCTGCCGAACCAAAATCCCTGTAAAAATTATAAGCATCTACAACAGTTACCATTGTATCTAACTGGCTAAATCTGCTCAGGTCAATACCCGAAGCTTCATCAATAAAAGAAAATGTTTGTGCAACAGGAATGGGTTCAGATATTCCCGTGCTTTCGATCAAAAGATAATCAAAGCGGTTTTCTTTTGCCAGTTTTTCCACTTCGATCATCAGGTCTTCCCGCAGGGTACAGCAGATGCAGCCGTTGCTCATCTCTACCAGTTTTTCATCGGTTTTAGATAAGGCATGCTGATCTTTAACCATAGCGGCATCGATATTTACCTCGCTCATATCGTTCACAATAACGGCCACTTTTAAATCTTGCTTATTCCTCAATATAGCATTGAGCAGTGTCGTTTTACCACTGCCCAAGAAACCGCTCAATACGGTTACAGGTAATTTCTTTATCATGTTAATGCAATTATGTTGCAAATATAGTTCTGATTATTTTAAATGCAACTATATTGCTTTTATATTTGCAGACTAAATTTATTTTAATGAAACTACGGAGCTATAAAATCAACCTCGACCGGATCGGCATTACCGCCTCAACACTTTGTGCCATACATTGCGCGGCATTACCATTCCTGATCACTGTTTTGCCGATGTGGGGTATGGGGTTCCTGGCCAATGAAGCAGTTGAAATTACGATGATTGCAGTTTCATTGATTATTGGTATCTGGAGCTTAAGTGCTGCCTACCGGAAACAACATCACCGTATTATGCCAATCCTGGTACTTATTTCAGGCTTTGCCTGCATTGCATTCGGGCATTTTTCGGGAATTGAGCTGCTGGAACCGATTTTGATTCCGCTTGGTGGATTTACCATTGCGACTGCCCATTATATCAATTTAAGAATGCTCAAGTCTTGTCCCATCGATCACCAGTACTAAAAATTTATCCTTATTAACTAATATGTCAAAGAATTATAAAATCCTGTTTATCCCGGCGTTGTTGTTCATCACCATGTTAAACCCTGCCTGTAAGCACGGTGCAAATGATGGAATAGAACTGTACAGGCGTTATGCCATCAAAAATCTGGCAGTAAAAAAAGTGCAAAAGGTGTTACATCATGATTAAGATCAGTTCACTGGTACATGTTTATGAGAAGGGGAGAAGATTAAAATTTCCTGACTGGGCAATCGCAGATATGGAGCAATGGCTTTTACTCGGTGCATCTGGTAGTGGGAAAAGCACACTGCTCAATATTATTTCTGGTCTTTTGGAGCCAAGCCAGGGTGAGGTTTTAATTAATGGAACCGATTTATATACGCTGCCTGCAAGAGGGCGGGATAGGTTCAGGGGAAGACATATCGGAATCATTTTTCAAAGGCCACATCTTATTCGTTCACTTGATGTGCTCGATAACTTAGCGCTCGCTGCGGTAATGGCTGGGCTACCTGTAGATCATGAACGGAATCTTTCACTTTTGCACGATCTGGGTATTGCTGAGCTGGCTAAAAATTATCCTGACCAATTAAGTCAGGGGCAGTTGCAAAGGGTTTCGGTGGCGCGTGCATTGGTAAACAAACCTGATCTGCTGATTGCTGATGAGCCTACATCTAGCTTAGATGATGAAAATGCCAATCAGGTAATCCAGCTACTGACTACCCAGGCTAAAGATAATGGAGCTGCACTGATCATCGCCACGCACGACCGAAGGGTTCGGGACCACATTACTAAAACCTATCTACTCTAATGAATATCTTTAAAATCAGTAGCAAAAACCTCGTCAGGAATAAGCTAACAACAATTTTGAATATTATTTTAGTTGCCTTTGGTGTAAGCATCCTGTCTATTCTCTTTTTGGCTTCTACACAGATTAGTAACAAACTGGAAAAAAATGCCAAGGATATCGATCTGGTTGTGGGGGCAAAAGGAAGCCCCTTACAGTTGATATTAAGTAGCGTTTACCATATCGATTACCCAACGGGAAATATTCCGGCTAAAGATGCCTACAAATTAATGCAGAACCCTATGGTTAAAAGGGCTGTTCCATTGGCATTGGGCGATAATTATAACGGCTACCGGATTGTTGGCACTGATAGTACTTTCTCCAATCTTTACGGTTTATCTATCCAAAAGGGCAGTTTTTGGCATAAAGATTTAGAAGTAACCCTTGGTAGCACTGTTGCATTAACATCAGGGCTCAAGATTGGCGGTTTTTTTTTCGGCGCACATGGTTTAACCGGGAATGGTGATGTTCATAAACAACATGCTTATCAGGTAAAAGGGATTTTAAAACCACAAGGAAATATAACCGATAATCTGATCCTCACTAATATTGGCAGTGTTTATAAAATGCATGAAGAGAAGCATGTTGAGGGCCATAGCCACGTTTCTGGAGGAGAAGCCAAAGAGATTAACGATAAACAGATTACAGCCTTGCTGATCCAGTATAAATCGCCAATGTCGGTGATTCTTTTCCCGCGGATGGTTAACCAAAGTACAAACATGCAGGCGGCCTCTCCGGCGATGGAAAGTGCAAGGTTGTTTTCACTGATCGGTGTTGGGATTGATACGTTACAATGGTTCGCCATATTTATTATGGGGATTGCTGCCCTGAGTATTTTTATCAGCCTTTATAACGCCATGAAAGAACGGAAATACGACCTGGCCATTATGCGCTGTCTTGGTGCATCAAAATCGAAACTCTTTTTCCTGGTCATGTTTGAAGGGGTTTTGGTTACATTTATCGGCGCCTGTTTGGGTTTGTTGATCGGGCATGTTGCCCTTGAGGTAATCGGTGCCTATCAGGAATCTTCTCAGGCAAAATTAACAGGGCTTACTGCAATTCCACAGGAAGTATATTTAATCTGGATCGGGCTGTTTATCGGCGCTTTAGCCTCGCTTATTCCTGCTATGCAGATTTACAAGGTTGATATTGCCGAAACTTTAACCAAAAACAGCTAACCCGGTTGAGGTTAATACGATGAAGAAATTGCTTTTATTGGTTGTTTCATGTTTAGTTATCCACGTAGTAGCGGCGCAGGTTAAGGTACATACCGACATGCGCACGCCTACCTGGAACCTGATCGGTTTAAGGTATGATGCCGAAATTGCTCCGAAGAAATGGGGAAGCGTTTTTCCACCTGCATTAAAGGCATTACACAATAAGGTTATTGAGCTGCCTGGTTACATCATTCCCACAAAGGTAGGGTCGAAATTTAGCGAATTTATGTTCTCTATTGTACCCATTGCCTCCTGTCCGTACTGCGGCTCGGGCGATATTCCATCAATGGTGCAGGTGAAAATGTTAACGGCTATTCCCATTACCGAAAAACCGATCAAACTGAAAGGGATATTCGTTATTAACGATTCGGGTGATGATAGGAGCGAGTTTTTTCTTTTAAATGCAAAACAGTTATGATGAAAAAATATATAACGGTTTTATTGACATTGATCTCTTTTACAGCTGTTGCGCAGGTAAATGTACATACCGATATGCGCACGCCCACCTGGAACCTGATTGGCTTAAAGTACGATAAGCAGGTAAAACCATTGGTTTGGCAGGCTGTTTTTCCACCTGCATTAAAGGCAATCAACAACAAGATCATTGAAATCCCTGGGTATATTATCCCTACTAAAGTTGGCAATAGCTTCAGCGAGTTTATGTTTTCTATTGTGCCCATTGCCTCCTGCCCGTATTGCGGCACGGGCGATATCCCTTCGATGATAGAAGTGAAGACTTTAAAACCGATTACCTGGACCGAAGAGCCCATTACCCTGAAAGGCAAATTTATAATCAACGATTCTGGTGATAGCCGATCTACTTTTTTTCTTTTAGATGCTATAAAACGATGAGATATTTGCATTTTATTTTCTTTCTGTTTTCCGTTTGCTCAGTTAGTGCACAAACGCAAAAGCACAACCCAAAAGATCAGTTGCGATCTTTGAACTGGGATGTAATCGGCTCGGTGAAATTTGAACTCACCGAAAAGAACGAACTTTTGCCCCTGTTTACTGAATCGATCAGACGTTTTGAGAATAGGGAGTTTGATTTAACAGGTTACCTGATCCCTATAAAAAGCGGACAGAAACAACAAAAATTTCTTTTGGCAACCCTGCCCATTAACCAATGTTATTTTTGTGGGCAAAATGGTATTCCGGTAATGATTATGATAGAGATGGAAAATGCAGTACCGTATAGTGAAAAACCTATCCGGGTTAGAGGGGTTTTGAAATTAGAGCAAAAAGATGCGAGCTATGCACCCCCAATAAGCATCAAGCATGCCAAACTGATTAATTAATTGCTTATTTTTGTATTGCTATGGAAAACAAAACAGCACGTTTCGAAAAACTTTTGGTTAAAAACGGACTAAAAAGAACTGCCCCACGTTTGCAGGTGCTGGAGATTTTGAGTGGAAGAGATTCTGCAACATCTCAGCCTTACTTGGAGCAGGTGATGGGCAAGAATGCTGACCGGGTTACTTTATACCGTGTTTTGCAGGCTTTTGAAGAAAAAGGGATTATACATAAGGTTTTAGATCAGCAGGGCACAGCCAATTATGCCATCTGTTCTGATGGCTGCAGTGCACACGAACACCATGATGAACATGTGCATTTTAACTGCGATAACTGTCATAAAATTTACTGTTTGGATACCGTTAAAATTCCGGCATTAAAAGTTCCGGCAGGATTTAAAGTAGAACACCTTAACCTGATTGCTACCGGTTTATGCGCAAGCTGTTCGGATAAGGTAAATTAAAGTTTACTGCACCAAAAGATTACAACCCCTGATATCGGCATTGTCAAACCTGCCCAATACTTCAAAACTTTGATCAGGATTTATTCTGCCCAAATCCTGCGTAGCAATAAATGAACAAGAATTGAGATTGGCCAGATCGATTACATTGATACCACCAGTCCTGCCATTCGCCATCAAACTTAAAGGATCGTTGGTGTCGCGGATCAAAACCTTCATCCAGCTGGGGCAGTTAAAGATACCTTCACCCAAAGAATAAGCCTGAGAAAGTAGCTCGGTCATTCCATATTCGCTATGGATCGCACTTACGCCGAACCCTTTGGTCAATTGTTCATGAAGTTCTTCCCGAACCATTTCTTTACGTTTCCCTTTCATTCCTCCCGTTTCCATTACAATCAGCTCGGGGAAATCGATTTCAAACTGTTCTATAAAATCGAGCAGGGCATAAGTAACACCAATTAAAACGGTTTTCTGTTTTTTTGATTTAAGATCCAGGAGGGTTTTCAGCAGTTCATCATGGTTGTATAAAAAGTAACCACTTTGTGGGTGTTTGCTCTTTTCGATCAGATCGTTCACCATGTAGATTAATGATGAACCAGCTCGCTGTTGGTAGGATGGGAGCAGAGCCAAAAAGCAATATTCAGTAATATCCCCGTAAAATTGTGCAAAAGCCTGTAGATAGCTCTGTTCATATAATTTCACATTGGTTACATGATGGCTGCTCTGTACCATACCCGTTGTGCCTGAACTGCTGAAAGTAATTTCGACAGGATCGGTACTGCTGAGAATGGAATGGCTTTTAAAAAAACTGATGGGTAAAAAAGGGATCTGTGCAATTTCGCTCACTTCATCAGCATCAACACCTAAATGAAAGATATATTCACGGTAAACATTGCAGTTTTGCGCCTGTAACTTAAAAACGCTTAAGGCAAGGGCGTTAAACGCATCGGTACTTTTTACAGAAAATATATCGTTAGCTGTTAAATTCACAAGGCAAAAGTACAAAGCATTATGCTATTTTCTCGTCAGTTTTTTTTGCCAACATCGCCATGCGGAACTGATAACCACAGTAACCGCTAATACCGGCAACCAGGCCACTTAAAATTCCCGTAACCAACAGCAGTGCCCACCACAATTTTACACCAGTCATCACGGCCACACGGCCAGCAAGGACGTTATCATTAGGCAAGCTTTTAAATAAAGCATATCCGATCCAAAGTAAGAAAACAGCAAGAAAAGACTGCCAAAAGGCTATTTTTCCTGTTTTGCCAATAATGCCGCAGGTAGCAAATGAAATTACAATAATGATCCACCAGGGGGCAATCATTTGTAAAAGGAAACAGATTATTAATATAACAATGAAAACCATTTTAGCCTATTTAGAAATTTTTAAACGAGAAATAATCGTACCCGATTTATCATCAGGACTTTGCATATAAAACAGATCGTACAATTTGCCATTTGCCCAGGTATCGATCATATTATCATAAAATTTGCTTCCGGGATTGCCTGATTGGCCGCCTGGATAAACCCCATGTCCTTTTGGCGTTTTACCCAGTTCGATCACCATCCGCCATGAAGGTCCGTTGGCTTCGCTCAAAGCATTAATGGCAGTTTTCGCGCCACCAATCTGTAAAACTTTCGAGCCGAATCCTGGTATTTTGGCCAGGTGTGGCACATTGGTCTGTTTTACATTTGCCCAGTCCCAATCTTTGTTTATCGGCCCAAAGCGTCTTTCCAAACTATCGCAACTATATTTAAAAGCTTCGTTAACCAGGTCAGATAATGTTTCTTTTTTGCTGGTATTGATATTATCATACCATGTTGCATTGGGTTCTTTCAAGATCATTTCCACCGTACGGTCTCTAGAAGGGTAACGCATCGGAAT
>NZ_JBFTRT010000201.1:0-9477 GCF_056399685.1 Pedobacter sp. 01N416 | reverse complement strand
TTCCATAGCAGTGGAAAAGGCTTTTTCTGTAGATAAAGTTCCTCTTTGATAAATGATGAAGCCTGCCCTATAATTTAGAGTTGTTGCAATGCTAGTTTTACAGTATCYTTGTTGGGCTTWGAAACSGGWATYTTTTCTCCAGAKGTTAAGAGTARAATMCCACCGTCTTCYTTTAACCAGCTTTTTACATATTTTGGATTTACTAAATGGCTTTGGTGMGTTCTTAARAAWCCGCTGGGGCGCAGTAAATCTGCATATTCTTTAAGTGATTTAGAAACCAATATTTTTTCATTACTTGAAAGGAAGAAGCGGGTATAAGTATTGTCTGCCTCGCAACGTATAATTTCTGATAAAGCAACATACCTTATTTCGCTTTGCATCTGTAGGGCAATCTTGCTAACATTGGTTTCGGGCTTTTTTAGTTGCTGCAGTAAAAAATCAAGCTGTAGATTTTGTATTTGTGTTATCAGTTTATGTTCAGCTTTATTTACCGCGTTTATCAATTCTTCAATATCAATGGGTTTTAAAAGATAATCTAAGGCAGCAAATTTTACTGCTTGTATCCCATATTGATCGTAAGCGGTAACAAAAATAACTTCGAAATTACGTGTTGGAAGCAGTTTTAGTACATCAAAACCTGTTTGCTCGCCCATTTGAATATCCAGAAATACTAAATCAGGTGAATATTTTTCAATAATGCCAACCGCATCGTTAATATTTTGCGCTGTTGCCATTATGGTTACCTGCGAACAGTGCTTTTCTAACAAAGTCCGTAGGTTTTCTAAATTGGAAATTTCATCGTCTATTAAAATTGCCTTCATTATAATATTATAGCCAATCGGTTAATGTTAAACTTATTTTGGTGCCGTTTGTGCTTGGCTGTATGGCTAAAGTAAAGCGATTTTGCTTATAAATACTATTTAAGAGTGCTATTCTACTGTTACTTAATTGAAGACCTAAACCATTATTCTTTTTTTCTGTGTCAAATCCATTTCCATTATCGCTAATAGTTAACACCAAATCATTTGCTTGCTTGGTAAATGTGATTACAATTTTTCCATCGGTAGCTTTTTTCGAAATGCCGTGTTTCACCGCATTTTCTACAAAAGGTTGTAGCAGCATGCTGGGTATTTCTACGTTATCCAGGTCTAAGTTTTCTGAACGGTTAATTTCGTACTTAAAACCAAACCGCAATTGCTCCATTTGCAGGTAATCGTCTAATAAAGTTTTTTCTTGTGATAAACTGATCAATTCTTTATCATCAAGCACATTACGGGTTAAGCGGGCAAACTTAGACAGGTATTTGTTGGCATTGTCTATTTCGTTTTTGTTCATTAAATTTTGAATGCCAGAAAGTGCGTTAAATAAAAAATGAGGGTTTAACTGGGAACGAATGGAGTTAAGCTGAAGCTTTGCCGTGTTTTTTTGCTGCTCTTGTTCTACAATCTTTTTTTTGTTTCTTCTTTTGATCGCGTGAAGTATCAGTAAAAAATTTAAACCAATAACAAATGTTGCCATTAAAGCATAACTATAAAGTTCTTTTTTGGTGTAGCTTTCTTCGGCTAAAGTGATAGCAAGCGTATGGCGGGTTACGTATTTTTCGGTTTCTTTTGGTGAAATATCGCAATCAAAGCAACTGGTCCATTTAATTGATGGCTGAATAATAATTTCATACTCGCCCGACTTTTTGAAAATGTTTTTATCAATTTCTATAAAAGGTAGTTGCTCATGATCTTCACTTATGATGCCACCATATCGCCAGGTAGTTGATTCGAAAATGATTTTATTGGTTTTTTTGTCTTTTATTGAGGTATAGTAAAGATAATCAATATCCGATTTGTCTTTAACGATGGTTAGCTGCAGATCTTTTTCAGTGAAAGTAAAGTTTGTGCTCCCTTTTGGGTCTTTTACCCAGCTGGTGCTATAGACCTGATCGCTTTTGCTCAGCATTGAAAAAGATAGGATTTTTGCTCTCGGTATCGACTTTCCGTAAAAAACAGCTTTATCGATATCCTGCGGTTTATCTATACTATAAACAAGTGTGGTAACCGTTTTATCTTTTACAGGGAAAATGCCCAGTGTTGTCGAACTGAACAGTTCTTCATCTCCTTCTGCGTGTGTATCTTTCAGCTGCGCCATGTTAATCGGCTTATTGAGCGCAATGGGTTTGTTATCTGCCAAAATGGTGTACCGATAGTGCTGTATATTAATATTCTTTCTAAAATTAATCGAGATACTTACATGGTTTACATCAGGTAAGTAATTAAAGGATGTGCGGGGTTGATTGGGAAATCCAATAGCATAAAAAACGTTTCTGGCTCCACTATCTACATGCATGAGCAATTTTCCTCCAGCAGCAATGTTATTAGAAAAATTAATGCCTTTTTGCGCATATGCGGCAGATAAGGAAATAAAGAGGCTGAGCAATATGAGGGTCGTCTTTTTCATAAGGTTAAGTTTAATTTTCATCAAACTTGTAGCAATAATAGCAAAACTAAAACCATAAAACAGGAAAGGTGGTGTTTGAAATAGTAGAGGTATTGTTTTGCGCAGTATTTGAATGTTCACAGTGAAGAATAAGCCGACTCGGGACTTTTTCACTTTCCCTGTAACCTTTTCAAAAAACGGTCGTCTTACTTATAACTAAACAAGCGGAAACCTTTCGTTTCCGGGCTAAACTTTAAAATAAGCAAGCAATTAAATTGAAAGCGCATGTACATGCGGTATAGAAATCTTTTTGCCTATTTTTTTAAGAATAAATACCTAAAAATGAAAACATTATACAGAATATCACTTATCGTTACTTTCCTTTTTACCGTTACAGTTGGTTTTGCGCAAACAAATCCTAAACCGAACATTAGTGGGGTAATTTTAGATGAAACCAAAAAACCTGCAGATTACGTTACTGTTGTGCTCTTTAAAGCTTCCGATTCGAGTGTGGTTAAAACGGCATTTACCGATCCAAACGGAGCATTTAATTTTAATGTTTCGGGTAAGGGGAGTTATTTTTATAAAGCCAGTAACATGGGTTACAAAACACTTAAAAGTAAAACCATCGTTTTAACAGAAGATAATCAAAAGGTAGATTTCGGATCGGCTCAGCTTACCGCAAGCACTCAAAATTTAAAAGAAGTGAATGTAGCTGTAACTAAACCATTAATCGAAAGAAAAATGGATAAGATCGTGATGAATGTTTCCAATAGTTCGATTATGACAGGTTCTACTGCGCTGGAAGTTTTGCAAAAAGCACCAGGCGTAACGGTAGATCAGAATGATAAGATCTCGATGATGGGTAAACAAGGCGTGCTAATTCAACTGGATGGAAAACAGACCTACATGAGCAGTGCCGATGTGGCGAATCTACTGCGTAACATGCAGAGCTCGGAGATTGAGAGCATTGAACTGATTACCAATCCGTCTTCAAAATACGATGCCTCTGGCAACTCGGGAATTATCAACATCAAAACGAAGAAAAACAAAAATGGCGGAAGCAATGGCAGTATAAGCGGAACAGCCGGTTATGGCAAAAACTTTAGGGGAAATGCCGGTTTAAACCTAAACCACAGAACGCAAAAATTAAACCTTTTCGGTAATTACAATTATGGAAGAAATGAGCGCGATAACCTCATTGCCATCGACCGTATTTCGAACGGAACACCAGATACTTATTTTATGCAGGTGGGTACCAGCCATAGAAAGCAACAGAACAATAACTTTAAAGCAGGTATAGATTACTTTATTGATAAAAAGAACACGATTGGTGTATTGGTAAACGGCTACTTTAACCATGGAAATGAAACTACGGTAAACAATACTTTAATTGGCCCATCTTTTAACCAGGTAGATTCGAGCCTCATAACCAACTCATTGCAGGCAAACAAATACAATAATGTTTCTTATAACTTAAATTACAAATCTGTTCTGGATACCGCGGGTTCAGAAATCTCTGCAGATGTAGATTATTCCAAATACAAAGGAAACGATGGTTCTAATTATGAAAACGATTACCGGTTCCAAAATGGAGACAGAATCCGTCCTATTAGATATACCCGGAACAACACCCCATCGATTATTGATATCAAAGCATTTAAAGTCGACTATAATGTTTCACTTAACAAAACGGTTAAACTCGAAGCCGGGGTTAAAAGCAGTTGGGTTAAAACCGACAATGACCTGCAGGCGGAAGAGTTGGTAAGCAATGCCTGGCAAAACGATGTAAAACGAAGCAATCAATTTGTATACGATGAAAATGTAAATGCGGCTTATACCAATATAAACAAGCAGTTTAAAAATACCAGCGTACAGATTGGCTTAAGGGTTGAGCAAACCAATTCGAAAGGAAATCTGATTACCAAAAATACTGTTGTAGAACGAAATTACTGGGATTTCTTTCCAACGTTATTTGTTCAACAAACGCTTTCAAAAAACAATCAGTTGGGTTTTTCTTATAGCAGGAGGATAGACCGCCCAAGTTATGATGCTTTAAATCCTTTTATTTATTATTTAGACGAATTTACCTATAGCAAAGGGAATCCCTTTTTAAATCCACAGTATACACACAATTTTGAGCTTAGTTATACTCTATTACAAAAATATATGCTCTCAATTGGCTATAGCAGGGTTAACGATGTAATTGCAGAGGTAATTTTACCTGATGCAGCAAATCAATCGTTATATCAAACGAATGCAAATATTGCCACCAACATTAGCTACAATGCCAATTTAAACGTACCCGTTCAGATTACGAAATGGTGGCAGACCAACAATAATTTAAATGTTTTTTACCTCAGTTTCAAATCACCAGATTTGGCCGGGAGCGCTTTAAAAACCGGAAAAACCTCTTTCCAGTTTAAATCGCAACAAACCTTTACCATTATGGATGGTTTTACGGCAGAAATAAATGGCAGTTACGAATCTCCGCTTGATTACGGTACCCTAAGTTTAAAAGCCCGTTATTATGTGGATGCGGGTTTGAGTAAATCGCTGTTTAACAAAAAAGCAAGTTTGAAGCTGGCCTTATCAGATGTATTTAACATGTCTGAAAACAATTTATCAAGTGCCTATCCGGGTTTAACTTACTCGGTACATCAAAAAAATGAAACTCAAATTGGTAGAATCAGTTTTACCTATCGTTTTGGTAAAAATGAAATTAAACCTGCCCGCCGCCGTGCAACAGGAACCGAAGCGGAACAAGGCCGTATGAAAAATTAACACTCAGCCCTTCAATTGTGAAAACCCGATCAACATTATGCTGGTCGGGTTTTCTGTTTTGTGTATATTTAAACTGGAAACCTGAACAAAATGTCTGTCGAGAAAATCTCCAAACAAACTACAAATTTAACAGCTGCTGCTTTTATTGAAAAATTAAGCACCTACCAATCTAACGCAGAATTGGAAAAGATTACCCGTTATTTTAAAACTGAGGAGGGTGATTACGGGGCGGGAGACCGGTTTATTGGCGTTCGGATGGGGCAGGTTTTCGAAGTTGCCAAAGCTTTTGTGGCCATGCCTGTTCAGGAAATAGAAAAGCTTTTAGAAAGTCCGGTTCATGAACATCGGGCAGGTGCAGTAAGCATAATGGATTTTAGGGCAAGGGATAAAAAAACAACTGAAGATGTAAAGAAAGCCCTTTTTGAACTTTACCTTAACCGGCACGACCGGATTAACAATTGGGACCTGGTAGACCGTGCCGCATGTTTTGTAGTGGGCAGTTATTTATTTGATAAACCAAGAGATATTTTATACCAATTAGCCGTTTCAGAAAATATGTGGCAGCGCCGGACAGCAATAGTGAGCACATCTTATTTTATCCGTAAAGGCGATTTGACCGATACTTTTGGCATTGCACAAATTCTTTTAAATGATCGCGAAGACCTGATCCACAAAGCAGTTGGTGGTTGGATCAGGCAGGCAGGCACAAAAAATAAAGCCCTGCTAATGGCTTTCTTAGAAAAACATGCCACAACAATGCCCCGTACCATGCTGCGTTACGCCATAAAACATTTTGACAAAAGCGATCGAGAATATTACCTTAAGAGAGTAGATTAGAATTTGTATTCCATTACATAATCGTCCATGAAGTAACCTTCACCTATATCAAGTTTTACCGACTCTTTAATGGTAAAACCTCCTTTTAGGTAAAAATCTTTGGCTTTATTATGCTTGTTCACATTCAATTGTAAAGCACTTCCTCCGGCATCCTTAACCTGGTTAAAAACCTCATTAATTAAGATTTTCCCAACACCTTTGCCATGTGCAGATGGCAGCACATAAAGCTTGTGCAGTTTGTAAATTCGCTCTTCGTGTCCAACAATAGAATATCCTGCAAAACCGAACTGATTTTCGCCTTCCTCTGCAATCAGGAAAATATGCCCTTCCATAAATTGCTTTAGGAGTTCTCCTTTATTGTACATTTTATCCAACATGTAATCAATCTGTTCCTGCCCGATAATATCGAGGTAGGTTGATGGCCAGGTTGCCGCAGCAATAGCCCTGATGATTTCTATATCTTCTTCTTTTGCTTTTCTGAGGGTAATCATATTGGTTCGCTAATAAAAATTGGTTGTCCTGAAAAGGTAAATTCTACAAAGCCATCTTTAACTACAGTAAAAATTTCTTCTTCATTCTGCACCAGGTTAGTTACTTCGATATATCGGTTGCCATGGATCAGGAATTCACTTCCTGCAGGTTTCCAAACGGAGAATCCCGGTTTTATGGGATAGTGCTTCGATCTTTCAGTAAACACCACCAGATTAATTTTGTCTTCAAATCCGGCAAACTTCTCCAGATCAAATTTCTTCGCAATTACATTTACCGCGGGATATTTCTCTTCGTACAGATAATTTACCGCCACCATTAAAGCATCAACAGGGCCTTGAATAACTTTTGTATCCTCTTGCGTTTCCTGTCCGTTCCCGTTTACAAGCACATCTACCTTTAAGCCTAAAGAAAAAATCTTATCGTAATTTTCTCCGTTAACCAAAAGCGTAGGGCTCCATTCGAGCAGTTGCCCCAAAAGCTCTTCATTAAAATTCCCAAGCTCATCGATGTATAAAGCCGGCTCTTGTTTTTCTTTTACAATATGGTGTGAAGACATACTGCGAATATAGAAATTTCGCTTTAAGTACGGTATAAGAAGAATCAGTTAGGGGTAAAATGATTAACGATTGTATGGATATTCACTCACCCAATGGAAGCCCCTGTTGATGAGTCTAAAATCTTTCATATCTTTCTTTTTAAAGCTTACCGATATAGAATCTTTATCGCTCAGACCAGAAATCACCAGCTTATCTTTTCCAATAACATGGTATTTTAACATATACTTCAATGAATCTTTACTGGTAGATTTTAATACCAGTTCTTTCTTTTTCTGATCAAAAACAGTAGTGAAATTAGCGGTACTATCGTTCATCTTTTTTATTCTTGCGTACCCCTCTCGACTGACAATCAATTGTTTCCAACGGGTGCTGTCCGTAGTTAACGGGAGCAAAGTCTTACCTTTGAGCGTCATGTCTTCTACATTGTAAATGCCATACAAAAATGGCTTGGGTGCAGCACTGCCATAAATTTTTGTTTGTTGGATGAATGTATACAGTAAGGAAACGATAGAGGCGGTGATGTACAAATATTTTAAGCTATAAGCCAAAATGTAAAGCCATCGCTTTTTAAAGGTAGGGCGATACATTTTATCCAGCTGCTGACTTTCATATTTGAGAAAGAAGCGGTATAGCTTTAAGAAATGCGGTGCCAAAATAAAAAGACTCATTACCACAAGTGCGGTAGAGAGTAGTTTTACCGGTACATCGAAGAAGTAGTTCATCGCCATTACATGTGCCGTGGCCGCTAGTGAAAGAAAGGCACCAACCACTACCGTTCTACGGAACACCAGTACCACGAGCCAATAATAGGCAGCATTGTAGCTTTTGCGTTTGCGGTCTAAAACCGACCAGATGATACAGCCTATTACCGAAACGAAAAATATAAAAAGCAATAATAGCCAATCGTAAGAGGTATCCCCACTGCCATTGGTATAAATTGTAAAATCGTAATTGTAATGGATAATATGTTTAGAAAACCATGGAATAAAATGGTGCAGGACCAAACTCGGCAACTGCAGTAATCCCGACAGAAATTGAAAAGCCCCGTTATTGTTCAGGATGATGAAAAGAGGTAACAGAAGGAAAAAGAATCTGAAAGAGATTTTTTTATAAATGTTCCAGGGTGCATTGGTTTGAAGAGCGTTTTCAGACATATTAGCTAGGTTTTATCCCAAAACTAAAAATTATCCTACAGGCTTCAAACTATAAAGTGTTAATTAACAGTAGTTTCTTTAACTAAAGTGTAAAAATCTTGATAGGCTTCAATAAAATCATCGGCAAAATTAATGGCTCCGGATACGGCTATACCATAAATACCGGTTTGCATTAAAGCTTCTACATCGTAGGTTTTTATCCCGCCCACCGCCAACACCGGAATATTGATGGACATCGCCTTCAATTCTTTTATTACCTGTTGATAGCCCTCGGTACCTACAAGCGCATAATTATTGGGTTTGGTTTCAGTTTCTGCAAATGGACCATAACCAACATAATCGGCTCCTTCCTGGGCAAGTCTGATTAAATTTTCTATTGTACTTGCTGATCCTCCAAGGGTGATATCATTTCCAACCAGATTGCGCAGGGCGATAAAATCGGCATCCATATCTTCCATATGAAAACCCTGTATATCGGCCTTTCCATTTAAATGAACATGATCGGTAACGATTAAGGTGCTACCCCAATCATCACAGATTTCGGCTATCGCATTAATATCCTGTAAGAGTTCTTCATCGCTTTTGCTCAGGCAACGGTATTGGATCCATTTTGCGCCAGCCTCGCAGGCCTGTTGCACCTGTTCGATATGGCTTAAATGGGGGATATCGTGCGTAATGTAATGAAGCCTCTCTATATATTTCATACTGGGTGAACAGGATTTTTAAGATGATTTGATTTTAAGATCAGGAGGCAATATAAACAAAATCGCCATTGCAAGTATATTCCGCAATGACGATCCTGTTTTTTGAATGTTAAGCTTTTCTAAAACTTAACGTTCAGGCTTAGCAAAAAGTTAGTTCCCGCCTGTGGGTAAAAGAAGTTTTCGGTTACCCTGCTTCCACCTGCCTGGTAGCCATAGGTATAACCATTGCTTTCGTATTTCTTATCGAAAATATTGTTTACCAATAAACCAAGGTTTACGTTTTTAACACCTGCAAATTTAAAGTCGTAACCCAAACGTGCATTGCTTACCCAATAACCGTTAATGGTCCTATCGTTGTTCTGCGTATTATCCAGGTATTGTTTGCTTACATATTTGCTCTGTAAGGCTACAGCAAAACCACTAACAGGTTTGTAAACCAGCTCCCCAAAAAGAACAGCGCTTGGAGAATAGGAGATGTCGGTTAATTTATAGTTGTTTACCACCTGTCCACCGTTATCATAG